>DLFX01000268.1:2398-2592 GCA_002482405.1 Firmicutes bacterium UBA7709
AACAATATGCTCCATCTGGTCAACACCTACATGGACCAATACCTTGCCGATGAAAATAATCTTGTAGCAAAGGCAAAGGCAGAGAAATATGCCAAAATTATTTCCAAGACCATCATCAACGCCAGCGGTGAGAATTACGGACAAAATCAGTTTTTTTATGACGCCGCTGAAGGACTCCTGTCCTCGGTGATTCT
>DLFX01000268.1:2667-7769 GCA_002482405.1 Firmicutes bacterium UBA7709
CCCAGCAAGGTAAAGGGGAAAAGTCAGTTCCAGCTCCTCATGGATAAGCTCCCGTCCGACCACAAGGCCCGCTGGTTTGCGGGAGCCGCTCTCAACTCTGCGGAGCAGGCCATGGCATCGGTGCTCTCCACCGTGCTGTCCCGTCTGAATGCTTTTCTCGACTCCGAAATGGAGCAGATACTCTGCTTTGAAACAGCCATTGATGCGGAGAAATTCTGTAATGAAAAATCCGCACTGTTTATCGTGCTCCCCGAAGAAGATTTGACCAAGTATTTTATGGTCAGCCTTATGATTCAGCAGCTCTACCGGGAGATCCTCGCAGTTGCGGATGAAAACGGCGGCAAGCTGAAAAACCGCGTGATGTTTTACTGCGATGAGCTCGGAACGCTTCCAGCCATTGAATCGCTCGAATTAATTTTTAGTGCCTCACGCTCACGACGGCTTTCTATGGTGCCGATCATACAATCATTCGGTCAGCTCCAAAAGAATTACGGTAAAGAGGGTTCAGAAATCATCGTAGACAACTGCCAGGACACTATCTTCGGCGGCTTCGCGCCGAACAGTCAGACGGCAGAGGTGCTGAGTAAGGCATTGGGCAGCCGCACCGTCATGAGCGGCAGCGTAAGCCGGGGAAAGAATGATCCCAGCCAGTCCTTGCAGATGATGGAGCGTCCACTCATGACGCCTGACGAACTCAAATCCATTCCCAAGGGTAACTTTGTTGTGATGAAAACCGGCACCCATCCCATGAGGACAAAACTGCGACTGTTCCTTGATTGGGGCATCCGTTTCGGAGATCCCTATACCGTGGAGGAAAAGGCGCACCGAAAAGTGGTCTATGCCGATAAGCAGACATTGGAGGAAAACATCGTCCGCAAGCACATGGCCTGCATGATGGTGGACGAAGAGACCGGAGAAATATTGGAGCCGCCAGCAGGAACAGGAACCCTTCATACGCCGGTAGCAGAACCATCTGAAAATACCATGCGCCGCCGTAATGTACTCAAAACGTAAAGGAGGTTCCCATGAGTTACTTCAACCACATTTATACCGCCTCGCCTGATGAGCTTCCCCATCGGGCGAGGACTGTTTATATATATCTTTGTGACCGGGCAGGCAAAGGAGCTGACTGCTGGCCCGCGGTAAAAACTATTGCCTCCGACTTGCAGCTCTCCCGTAGTACCGTCAAGCGCGCCCTGCATGATCTGGTCAAGGCGGGGCTTATTGAAAAGGAACCACGCTATCGGGAGAATGGGAGCAATACATCCAACCGCTTTATTTTAAGAAAATAGCAGGCTGCGCAAAGCGAAAAGACGGATTTCCCGCCAAGGAGATACTCCGTTTTTTTGATGGACCGAGGAGCGGTTCGTTGTGAACCCCCAAGAACCTCTCACTCTAAAAATTTTTTATCACAGAGAAAGAACATGAAGCATATGAGGTTTTGATATTGGAACCCGACTGTTTTTGCTTTTTGCCACGAAAATGGAGTGAACGGCGAAACTGATCCGCAAAAAAGCCGAGGTGCCCGTTTCTTTTTCTGGTGATTCGGTTCTGCCTGCCGAAAAGGTCTGGACATCTCAAGAGCGGCGGTCATCTCTGTCAACAGGACGGCCGCCTCTCTTTTTGCTACTGGATTTTCTTATGTTTCGTCGTCTGTGTCCTCCGGCACTTTGGGGTTAAACATCACAATATCGGGCTCCGGCGAATCTATGTACATTTGCTCGGTCTTCTGCTGCGCCTTTTGCAAGAGCTCAATCGCATCCGTCTGAGCGTTAAAAAGCTGGCGATACATCGCTTGATAATCTGGCATTAGGAAAACCTCCTTTACTTTCTTGTCAAAGCCTATAAAAATACATTCACATCGTTACGGAGTGTCGGGCAGACTGTCCAGCAGAAGCTGGAACATCTGTCTGCTGGTTTCTTGGTCACGGGTGGTGAGTCTGCAGAGCAGGTCATCGGTAAGCCCCTGTGCAAATACCGCTGCCAGCGGTGCAATTAGAAACCGCTGTTTGAGCCGTCGATTGAGTTCCTCCATCATCGACTCGCCAGCAAGATGGGAAATCTGGTTGTAGAGTTGCCGCAGGTGGATTTCATCAACCATACCGTTCAGAGCCATTTCCTGCTCCTCCACAAACCCGGTGGTAGCGTATGCCATCAGTTCGTCAGCCAGCGGGAAAAAGAGCAGGCATAGCCGTGTGTAACGCTCTTGGAAAAGAAGCTCTCCCTCCAGTTTTGCATGAGTCTCTTTCACCCTCTGGCAAAGCGTATGTTCCTTTTCCGGCTCAGTACCATCCAGTGCATGAAAGCAAAGGTTCTGAAACTCGCCGCCAGATTGATAGCCTGCGTCGGCGGCCTCGTAAGCCAGCGCATTCGAAACCCCCTCAAAAAAGAGAGAGAGGTAGCAATCCAGCAGATATCCCTGCTTGCCCATCCGCTGCCGGATCTGCTTTGCAAACTGAAAAAGCGGCAGTAGAGAACCGCCTGTGACCTCGCCGTCGAGTCTGCCAAAAAAGCTGTCCCTGTGTTCAAAGATGTTCATTCGATCCCGACCTTTCTGAAAATAGTCGGGAATTTCCCTTATCATTAAAAGCGCATGCAAAGGCAGGGGCTGTCACTCCAAAACCCATGCACGCGCCAATTACAAGCAAGGCGGCACCAATGTATCCGGAGGCCAGAAGCAGCGACTGTGTATTGCGCGGGCGCTGCTGAAAAAGCCCAAAATCCTGATTCTGGACGACTCTACCAGCGCGGTTGACACCAAAACCGACAAATTGATCCGTCAGGCGTTTCGAAAAGACATCCCGGACACGACGAAAATTATCATCGCGCAGCGCGTTTCCTCCGTTCAGGACGCCGACAAGATTATCGTGCTGAACGACGGAAAAATTCATGCGGTCGGCACGCACGATCAACTGCTCCAAACCTGTGATATTTATAGAGAAGTCTACGAATCTCAGAACAAAGGGGGTGTTCTCCATGAGTAAAATGCCGTTAAAGGAAAATGCAGGAGCGCATGGCAAGCCGTCGATACAGCGTTTCAAGCCTGGTACAATCAAAAGGCTGTTTTCCTACATGACCGAATACAGAATTCAGCTCATTTTCGTCGTCGTCTGTATCCTGTTAAGCGCGGTTGCGGCCGCGGCAACCTCTGTGTTCCTCCAGATACTGATCGACGAGTGCATTGTTCCTTTGCTTGGGCAGACGCATCCCGTATTTACGGAGTTGATCAAGGCGACCTGCGTTATGGGCCTGATCTATGTCGTCGGCGTGCTTTCCACCTTGTTTTACAACCGGGCAATGGTCGTCATCGCACAGGGCACACTTAAAAAGATCCGCGACAAAATGTTTGCGCATATGCAGACCCTGCCGATCCGATATTTCGATACGCACACGCACGGCGACGTTATGAGCCGCTATACCAACGATACCGATACGCTGCGCCAGGCCATTACGCAGAGTTTGCCGCAGATGTTCTCCTCCATCGTCTCGGTGGCGGCGTCATTTGTAGCCATGCTTTATCTCAGCGTCGGGCTGACTGCGTTTGTCGCGGTATTTTCTTTTATTTTGCTGAAGGTCATCAAGGCCCTGGTCGGCAGGAGCGGGACTTTCTTCATGAAGCAGCAGCAATCCCTGGGCGACGTCAACGGCTATATCGAAGAAATGGTCAACGGCCAGAAGGTCATAAAAGTCTTCTGCCATGAGAAAAAGGCTGAAGAAGGATTTGACAAAAAGAATGACGAGCTCTGCTACTGCGCGACCGAGGCGAATACATACGGCAATGTCACGATGCCAGTTGTCGGGAATATGGGTTATCTGCTCTATGTACTTGTCGCCGTTATCGGAGGCGCGGCCGGTATAGCGAGCCTTCCCAACCTGAGTCTTACCGGTATCCATGCGCTGACAATCGGTACGATCATATCCTTTCTTACACTATCCCGCGCTTTTATTAATCCGATTGGCCAAGTCTCCATGCAGTTCAATATGGTGGTCATGGCGCTTGCCGGCGCGTCCAGAATTTTTGAACTGATGGATGAGGATAGCGAACAGGACAACGGGTACGTCACGCTCGTCAATGCAAAAATAGAAAACGGCGAAGTCAAGGAGTGTGAAGAAAGAACGGATACATGGGCATGGAAGCATCCGCACAGCGACGGGACGCTAACCTATACGCCGCTCCAGGGGGACATCCGCTTTTTAGACGTAGACTTCGGCTACGAAGAAAACAAAACCGTTCTGCACAACATTACGCTATACGCTAAGCCCGGCCAAAAGGTTGCATTTGTCGGAGCGACCGGCGCAGGAAAAACGACGATCACTAATCTGATCAACCGTTTTTACGATATTGCCGATGGAAAAATCCGGTATGACGGAATCAACATCAACAAGATAAAAAAGGCCGATCTTCGCCGTTCGCTCGGTATGGTTTTACAGGACGTGAACCTGTTTACGGGGACGGTTATGGACAATATCCGCTACGGCGAGCTGGACGCGACGGATGAAGAGTGTATCGCAGCCGCCAAGCTCGCCAACGCCGATGGTTTTATCCGCATGCTTCCGCAGGGGTATCACACCGTGCTGGAAGGCGACGGCAGTGGTCTTTCCCAAGGGCAACGGCAGCTCATTTCCATTGCCCGCGCTGCTGTGGCCGATCCGCCCGTCATGATTTTGGACGAAGCCACTTCCTCGATTGATACCCGAACCGAGGCTATCGTCCAAAAAGGCATGGATGCCTTGATGAAAGGCAGGACGGTTTTTGTGATCGCCCACCGCCTGTCAACCGTTCAGAATGCCAACGTCATTATGGTGCTCGAGGATGGCCGCATCACCGAGCGGGGCACCCACGAACAGCTTATTGAAGAAAGAGGAAAATACTATCAGTTGTATACGGGCGCATTTGAACTTGAATAATAAAGCGAATAATGCATTGGAGCTTTGTCGTTCTCGCTCTCCGCAGAGTATTGTCCTCATAATAGAACAAGATTAGAGTAGTGATTTGCATTTATATGGGCAATAAAAAAGACTGTATCAAAGCGATATCTAAACTCGCTTAGATACAGTCTCTGCATATTCACTATGTAAAAATAAAGTATATAATTACAATA
>DLFX01000259.1:0-35126 GCA_002482405.1 Firmicutes bacterium UBA7709
TGCGGCGGCTTCTCTCGTAAGTCCGAAGATGTACCGGGAAATCGTTCTCCCTGCGGAAAAAGCCTTGATCGATGATATCCATAAGAACGGAGCCAAAGCGAAGCTGCACATCTGCGGCAATACCACGGCGCTCCTGGATCTGATGGCGGAGAGCGGTGCCGAGATCGTCGACGTCGACCATCTGGCGGACCTGGCGTTGGCCGTGGGGAAAATCGGCGGAAAAGCGCTGGTCTGCGGAAATTTTGATCCGGTCTCTGTGCTTCTTGAAGGCAGCGTCGGCGATGTCAGGGATCATGTAAGGAAATGCCTCAAAGTCGGCGGGGACAGCATTATCATAAGCGCGGGCTGCGAAGTGCCCAAATTTACGCTGCCGGAGAACCTGAAGGCCGTTGCCGAAGCGCTGGAAGAAATGCAGAACAGTTTTTAAATCCCTTCACATTATGGAGTAGACGAAACCAAAGATGGATGAAGCCCTGTAGCATTGGAAGTTTCAGGGCTTTTAAATTTGCGCACCTAACCTGGCATTTTCTCGCTGCAAAAACGGCCTAAATAAATTTTTAATTGAATTTGTAACGCTTCAGCTATTGAAATAATTGAATTTTATTTACTTCACAACTAGAATTTGTCGAATTATGTTATAGTCTTGCAATTGAAACTCAAAACAATCTGGTATATTATGTAAAGGGTGATTTGCATGGACAGTAAAAGCATTATGCAAAATTGTATTTCAATTTTAGGTCTGTTTATTGCTACCGTTGCATTGGCAAAGGACGATTTTCATATTTTAATTATGCTGTTTGGCATTGAAATTTTATTAATTGTTGTAGTCTGGCTATTCAAAGTTTTTATAGTCGAAAAAGCAAATAACACCTTCTCTGGAAAATTGTTCTATCTTTTTACCAAATCGGGCCCTTACACAGTGGAACATAAAAAGACGGTATATCAGCTTTTTACCAAGCATGATATGCAGCTGGAGAAATATTACCAATTAAAAGTATGCAGCGGTGATTTAAGCACATTCGAAGACCGATTCCTATGGATGGGAGAAGGCGAGGTAGATATCTGCAGCCTTTTACCTCCTCAAAAAGTAAGGAGCATCTGGAAAAATAATTTGTGGACTCTCTACAGCATCGAACTGGGAAGAGTGTATACGAAGAAAAAGATCGTAGAAACAGGCGCGATCGTTACGGGGCTTCACGCGAAAAACAGCAATGAATTCTTATTTTTATCCACGGGCGTATATCATAAAATGAAGAAATTAACATTGTTTGCCAAAATTCCTGAAAATTTAAATCCAACCAGAGGAGAATTTGCCATTTATAGAAATAATGACGACGGAGGTGATTACATTTATAGCGAACCTTTGGAATATANNTTCATGAAAGATATTAACTGGCCGAGAAAAGGGCGGCGGTATGTAATCAGATGGAGCTTTGAAGAAAAATAGCCGGAAAAAGCAGCCGAAAAAATCGTCAAGGATTTAACCTTGTAATCGCCGGATACATATTATATAATAATAAGCAAATTTTATATAAGGAGGAACAATCATGCAAGAGTAGTGCAAGATTTGATGAAATGAGATACAGCAGTAAAGCAATAAGAAACGTATAACAAAACAAGAGTTTGATTGCAAACCCTTGTTTTTTTGTGACCTTTTATTTATTCATTCATTCATGATATCCAGTGTAGTAGAAATGGTTTTCGCGACCCGTTCGCACTGCTCACGGGAGATCGACGCCAGAGAGACGCGCACTCCTTTTTTTAAGGGGACGGCGAAAATATCAGCCTCTTCCAGAAGGCGGCTGAGTTCTTCCGCCCGTTCGGTCTCGATGCAGACGAAGAATCCGGACCGGAAGGGCACACATTTTTTACCATAGGACGCGATGGCCTTTTCAAATATCCGGCCCCGCTCCGCCAGCATTTCCCGGTAATGCTCTCTCTCCTCTTCCAGTTTCGCAAGGGCCGGGGGATCGGCATACAGACCGGCGATCACCGTTTGAGCCGCCCGCACTCCGTTGGACCAGGTTCCCCGGGAAGAGAATTCGCAGGCCCGACGAAATTCTTCAAGGACTTTTTCATCCGCCGACATGCACATCAGCGCGCCGCACCGCATTCCGTAGAGGGTGAAGCCCTTGGAAGCGCTGTACGCGATGAGGGGGAGGACATTTTCCGGCATATCGTCAAGCCATGGCAGGAACGACCGGATTTCATCCTGAGTGCCGGCAAAGTCCATATATGCCGCGTCGATCAGCAAAACGGGCCTGACGCGCAAGTCCCGGGTGATCTCTGCCAGAACCCTTTTCACACCCTCCCAGTCTCTGTCGTTCAGCGAATAGCCTGTGGGGTTGTGGGCGGGAGTATTGATGATGACCATCAATCTTCCCTGAGACTCGGCCAGTTCTCTTGCCTTTTGTTCGAAGGAGTTCAGATCGAATTCGCCTTTTTCATCGAACATCCGGTAGGTGTCCATGCTCCTTCCCAGCTCTGAGGTTATGATGTTATAAGGGCTCCAGAACCAGTCGGAGGTAAGTATTTTGTCCCCGGGAGCGGAATAGTTTGCGACAGCGTTTCTGATAGCGCCTGTGCCTCCCATGCTGCCCGCCACTTCGGTCATTCTTTTCGGGATGTATTCCCCCAGTATCGCCTTTTTCACCGTTGCCCTGAAAGGCGCGGTGCCGATGATGGGCGCGTATTCCGCGTAATCCACCGGAGTCAGCTTCGCGATCTGCTCAACCACGGAAGGGAACACCACCAGGTTTCCATCTTCCGACAACAGCGCGCCTATCACGGAGTTGACCACGCGGTCCGGGCCTTTTTCCGCGGCCCTGGACTTGGCCCTCTGATTCAGAGAAAATATCCTGTCCTCTTTGGGAAATGTTCTGTTATTTCCCTGCACAAAAATTAATTCTTCCATATTTTAGTCAGCTCCTTTCGTTTGCTTTACAGTCCAATTTTCTGTATAACGGCCTATTCTTCGCCGTCTCCGAGGCCGGCGGCTTCTCTGATGGCAGCTACCTCGCCTCTCTGGTATTTTACATAGATGAAGAAGGGGATTCCTATCATGATGAAGAGCAATCCATACAGGGCGTTATCCGCACCGCATCCGTAGATGGCGTAGATCGCATAAGCGAAGGCCACCAGAGATAAAAACGAGTTTTTGATAAAGTTAAATACGTTGAGCTGTTTTTCCCTCTTCTTCAACAGCATGATTTCCGACGCTACGCCGAAGGCATAAAATATGAGGGAGGCCAGCGTGGTCAGGAGTATGAGGAAATTGTACGCATTCACCAGGCTCTTTGAGAAGTTCATGGCCAGGATCAGCGTGCAGATGATCGCGTCGATGATCAGCGCATTGACAGGGGTTTTGTAGACGTCATGCACTTTTGCGAAGGTTTTTGGGAACAAGCCCTGCTCGCCTACCGCATAGGTTATCCTCGCGGAGGAAATGATCCATGCGCCGACGCAGCCCAAACCGGAGATGAAAACGCCAAATGCGATGAAGGAGCCTGCCCATCCCGCTCCAGTGGCTCTGGCGATGATTTCCGCCACGGGAGAAGTGGAATTTGCCAGGTCGCCCTGGCTCATGCTGCCTGTAGCCAGAATAATGAAGAGGATATAGATGACCATTACGGACGCCGCGCACAATACGGTCGCCTTCTTGACTATGGAATTGTCCTTTACTTCGCCGGCGTTGATGCTGGAACCTTCAAAGCCCATAAAGGACCACATCAGGTATCCGATGGCGATGGGCAGAACCCCCATGCCCTTCAGACTGGGGTCCGATACGGTGCGCATATTGGACACGTCGAAATGTATGGCCGCCACTATGAAAAACACCAGCAGAGGGATCAGCTTTACGATGGTCAGTATGAGATTCAGCTTTCCTGCGCCCTTTATCCCTCTGATATTGATCAGGGTATAAATCCAGATGATTGCGGAGCCTGTCAGAAAGATCATGACACTATTGTCGGCCAGGCCGGGGATAAAATATGCGCCGTAGGCCAGGGTTCCTATGGCGATAGCGCTGATTCCCAAGAGGTTGCTCAACCAATAGGACCATCCTACGATAAAGGAAGCGGTATCGCCGAAAGCGGCTTTGGTATAGACAATGGACGAGCCGGACACCGGGAGCTTTTCTCCGATCCTGCCAAAGCTCATAGCCATCAGGAGAGTGCCGATAGCCACGATGATGCACCCAACCAGAGCGGCGGTGGGATTAGCCATGGACGCCAGCCCCTGAGGAGCCATATAGATACCCGTTCCGATCATCTGGCTCACGCCGATGGCGGTGGCGGTGAACAGCCCCAGGTCACGTTTTAGTTGTTCTTTGTTTTCTATAGTCGTAATAGTTTTGTCGCTCATTTTTTTCCTCCTGTTAACATTCTGTCCGGCGCTTCAGTGCCGTTGACAGAATTTATGCTGGAAAATCGCGAATCTATGATTCGTAGATTTTCGTCGTATATTAAAATATTTAGAAACAATGAATGATAAAAATTACTTTGAATGATAAAAGTTACTTTCTATAGACTTCCTCTCCCCTGAAAAATGTGGCGAGCACTTCTACCTTCTCCAGATCCAAGGGGTCTATGCCGTAAGGGTCTCTGTCTACAACTATGAAATCCGCGGATTTGCCCGGTTCAAGGCTCCCGAAAATATCTTCCTGAAATCTTCCGTAGGCCGCGTTGGAAGTAAAGGCTCTGAGTATTTCCGTAAGCCCGATCCTTTCGTCTTTATTGAGCAGATATCTGGGATCATCCGCATCCTCTATATCGTCAACGCCAAGGCTTTCCGCATCGTACAAGTTTCTCGTGACCGCTGCTTCTATGGCGAAAAACGGGTTTGGTTTTGGAGTCACAGGATAATCGGAGGAAGCGACGATGGTCACGCCATTCCTCACCAGACTCCCAAGGGGGTACTCTTTTTCGGCGCGTTCTCCCAGGAGCTTTTTCTCCAGGGGAAACATCACGGGCGATTTGAAATGCCAGTAGGTCTGGACGTTGGCGATGACATCCATGGCGGCCATCCTTTGGATGTCCTCTTCCGCCACCAGCTGCAGATGAGTCAGGGAGTTCCTGTAATCCTTTTTCCCCGCGGCGTCCATGGCCGACTCCATGGCGTCAAGGGCGTCATGGGTGGCTCCGTCTCCGATGGAGTGGCAATGGATTTGAAAACCCGCTTCCATGCATCTTTGGAAAGCGTACGCCAGCTTCTCCTTGTCCCAGAAAAGCTGACTCCGGAAGCCCTTTCCCTTGCCCGCCTCCTCGGTATAGGGCTCCAGCAGATATCCGTCCAGACCCTCCACTACGCCGTCCAGGAAGAATTTGGCGGTGGTGAACTGCATCAGAGGAGAATCCACTCTTTTTTTGATAGCCAGCATTTCTTCTATCTGCTGATCAACATCTCCCATGGGATCCATGTCCCGGGCTCCGTGGATGCGCAGCTTTAACTGGCCCTGTCTTTCCAGCACCGCAAAAGAGTCGAACAGTGTGGTCCGGGGTTCTACCGTTCCCGGCGGACGCAGGGCGAATACGGAGGTGTAGCCGTTGCTCAGCAGGATATCCTGAAAATATTTCATCGCCGCAAAGTTTTCTTCGTCGGTAAATTCCGGATAAGGGATGAATCCTCTCGCTTCATTTCTTATGATCCCCCACAGCTCTCCCGTGTCGGGATCAAGCTGGATCTCTCCTCCGGGAGGGCATTCCCGGTCGGGGGTTATATTGTAAACCTCCATGGCTTTGGTGTTGAGCCACATACAGTTGCCGCCAAAATCCGATATGATGATGGGCTTGTCAGGGCAAATTTCGTCCAGTCGCTCCTTCCTGGGGCCAAGTATTCCTTCTTTTCCCTGGAAATAATTCACATTGAAGCCCCGGCCGTAATATATCTTTTTTTCAGAGTGACTTTCCACATGATCCCGTATCATTGCCATGGTCTCGTCCAGGTTCAAGGCAGGATAGAGGTTTAAGTTGAACAGGATGTCATAAGCCAGCCCCGGCGCGTGCACATGAGAATCGCACATGGCCGGAAGGACAGTCCTGCCGCAAAGATCTACTTCTTCCGCGTTTGAAGCATAGGAATCGGCGCCGCTCTCATCACCGATATAGATGATCCTGCCGCCTTCGGTGACCATCGCCTCGCAGCTGGAGTTTTTTCCGTCCATAGAATAGATTTTGCAGTTTTTGTATATTTTTCTTGATTCCATGTCATACCTCCCAAGTTTACATTTATGGTGTATATTCTAGCAATTTATATGCCAAAATCTTGACCGTGTCTTTTCGGCGGGTCCGGTTTTCGGCAAAATTGACTTTTGACGCGAACCTTGTATAATTATAAATATGAATTTTTACTTTCGAGCAGAGGTATCGACATGGAAGACCAAAAACCAAAGTTTTTCGGGGAAAAAATAGCGGAGCTGGCTCAGGTGCTCGCGTCCAGATTCTCCAGCGTCATCGATACGGAGCGTCTGGCTTCCGACAGAAGCTATATCATGCAGCTTCAGGAAGAAGTTTTAAAACCCTTTGTCGTAGAAAAAGCCGTCGCCTATGACGATGAGGATATTATTAACCAGATCTTTTTCCAAATAACGCCCGACGCCACGCCTCAACTGGACGCCAGCGAATTCTGCGCGGGAGTATGCATTGAAAATATGGGAAACTGGAAGATAAGAGAGCACAACCTGACCCATATAAAGGATATTGTCGAGGATAACGTCTTTTTCAAATGGTGGTATTTTGAATGTATCAGAATGGGCGTCCCCGGCTGGACCCGGGTCTACTTCGACCGGTATCTGAACAGAAACGTCGTCACCCACTGCACCCCTGTATATAGCGAAAACAAAAGCCTCATCGGCGTTCTCGGAATTGACCTGGATTACAACTGCTTTACGGAAAAGACAAACAACAGGCTGCTGGAAAACATCCGAAGCGACATAGAGACAGTAAAAAAGGAGCGGGAAGCCATAGGCGTAACCAATCTCATGGATCACCAATACCTTGACATCAACACCTATGAGTTTATCAACAGCAGCAACATAACCGGCGCCCTCGGATTTCACAGTCCGGTCATGCGGGAGATCATGGAGCTTGTAAAAAAGGCCATCATAAGCAACGCTACCGTCCTTCTGCAGGGGGAAACCGGCGTGGGCAAGGATTATATCGCAAAAAACATACATATGAATTCCAAGTTTTCCGGCGGCCCTTTCATCAATGTAAACTGCTGCGCTTTGGCGGAAAACCTCATAGAATCGGAGCTCTTCGGGTATGGCAAGGGCTCTTTTACCGGCGCGGCCAGCGAGGGCAAGGCGGGGTTTTTCGAGGCTGCCGACGGAGGCACGCTGCTGCTCAATGAGATCGGTGACCTTCCGCTGCATCTCCAGGCAAAACTGCTCAACGTGATCCACGAAAAAGAGGTCATAAGAGTGGGGGAGACAAGGAGAAGAAAGACCAATTTCAGGCTCATCGCCGCTACCAATAAGGATTTGGCCGAGCTTGTAAAAAAGGGACAATTCAGAGAGGATCTATATTACAGAATCAATGTCCTGCCTATTACCATTCCGCCTCTGAGGGAGCGCAAGGAGGATATATTTCCTCTGATCCATCTCTTTCTTGCCCAAAACGCGGAAAAATACCAAGTCAGGAAAAACATATCGGTGGATCTGGTGAACAAGCTGATCCAATATCCGTGGCCCGGCAACGTCAGAGAACTGGAAAACCTCATAGAGAGGCTTTTCCTGATATCCGACGGGGATGTCATCGCCTCCTCGGATTTGCCGGAATACTTCAACAAAAAACCGGAATCCTTCAACAGAAAAACGGAAGAGGCTCCTGAGGAGTTTGGCGCCGACGCCGCTTCATCTGAAAAGGCGGAGGACTTTAAGACCTTGAAGAATAAAAAAGAGGAAATGGAAGCGGATTTGATCCGAGAAAAATACAGAGAACTGAAAAGCTCTTACAAGGTGGCGGAGGCGCTGGGGATCAGCCAGTCGTCGGCTTACAAAAAAATAAAAAAATATCTTTGACAGCGCGAAAAAACCATAGATCGGAAGAAAAAGTAATTACAAAAAAAATAGAAATAATTCAAAAAGAACTTGATTTAAGTTTTTTCCGAATTAAAAACGGGAGGTATAATTAATGAGCTATATAAAGGGTTTTGAAAACCTTGTCCTCAATCCGAATTTGCTGTCGCAGTTTACAGAGCGGTTAGGAAGCATGCCTGACGCGCCGACCCCAACCGTGGCGGGGCGTGTGTTCTGGAATACGCTGTGCGAATATAAAGGCTGGAAGTTCCAGCAAAACCAGCTTACCAATCAATGCAGAATACTGGATGATAATGGTCTGAGAAGGGCATGGGGTACTGAAGGCGCAATGATTTCCGCCCTCGAGACATTCGCGGAGCCTCAGAATGAACTCAATACTCAGGGTAAGGACGACCGCTTCGTGGTCTGCGGCCACTGCGGCGGAAAAGTTCCTGAAGGAAATTACTGCAAGGATTGCGGCAGCCCATTGAAGTAAGCTGCTAGAAGCCGTAACTTCCTTCGATAAAAATAACCTTGATCCTATCCTTTTCAAATTGCCCCGTGATCAGCACAAAGTCATTGCATATTCTCTGGGTGTGATGGCAGTCTATGCATTTGTTCAGCCTGGCACAGGGAGTATCTTTCCCCAGGCGTTTCGCATCTAAGGGGGCGGCGGTCTGCCGTGCGCGAAGGATAGCCTCGTCGACGGAGCTCACGAGCTTGTTGGTTCCGGTTACGGCAATCACTTGCTTTGGCCCGTATAAAACCGGAGCGACGCGGCTTCCGTTTCCATCGATGTTGAATAGGGCTCCGCCTGTTGTCACGGCATTGACGCCGGTTAAAAAAGTATCGGCTCGAAAGTTTTGAAGATATATTTCCCGCTTTTCTTCGCGGCTCAATCCGGGCCTATGCTTATCTAAAAATTTATAATCCTTGCACCGCATTAGATCAAATACTCCGGTCTGTTCAAGGGTCAGCGAATCTCCGCATCCTACGACCTCGCCCTTTTGAATCAGAGACAGAATGATTTCGTGCAAATGCTCAACAGAACGCGCATAATATCCGGCCATATTGTTTCTATTCAAATTTTGAATGGCGCTTTGGACAATATCGTTCATAATTTCTTCACGGCCTCCTTACACAGCTCTTGTTATCAACATGTGTATATTTATAATACCTATAATACCATATTTTTTCGTATTGAAAAAGGCTGTTGACGCTCCGGTCTATTTGGCATAGACTCAAGGTGTCAAATCGATACGCCCGAGGAAGATACGCTCATTTGATGAAGATTGAGCCTCTATCTCTGTCTAATGTCTTTGAAGTCAAGTTAATCAGAAATTCCTCAACTGCCGAAATACTCGCTATACAACAAATAGCTATTGCTGTTATTTCTTCCCCGAAAACCCAAAATAGAAAAGGAAAGAAAAATAAGACGATACCTGTGGATTTATTGGCATAGGTATGTAGAAAAGCAAGCCGATGATACTTTGCGGACTCATAAGCGGCCAATACTACAAGGAAGCCCAAAATCAATTTGCCGATTCCCCTTTTTCTGTATCCGAACACTTTCATCAACGAGATACTTGTCCGGCTTTCATCAACCACCAGGCCGGTAACAAGATAGATAATGATCAGACCCAATACAAATGTAAGGCTTATCCCCTTTAACACTTCGCTTTTGCCTTCTCCCGAGCCATAGCTCTTTTTCAAATTTTCTATCGCAATAAACATATTTATCTCCCCATTCCGTTTTTTAATAACGAAACCATGTTTTTCAAATAGTTTTCCATTTCATGGTATAAGTCATCCGTTGGCTCAAAGTCAAAATTCTTTGCTATTTCAAGGATCTTTGTATCAAATTTTTCCGTTATCCCCTGAAAAAACAGCAGAAGCGTTTTGTCGTCCAGGTCGGCGCGAACCGTTCCTTTCTTCTTGCCGTTAGCAATCAATTTCAGCTCATATTCCTCGCCGACCCGATTTAACGCTTCATTTGTTTCCCTTGTCAGGCTGCCATATTTGCCCGAGACGACGTCTATGGAAAACGCTACCAGCAGGTGTTCTTTTTTTATTAATTCAAAACGTTCGCGGCTTCCGGAAAGAAAGTAGTCGTAGACGTCCATGTCCTTCAGCGGAGTCTGCCTGTCGATAATCCTCATAAAATACTCCAGCGACCACGTTACGGAGTATAAAAACAGATCCTTTTTATCGTCAAAATATTGATAGATACTGCCTTTGGCAACCTCCGCCTTTTTAGCGATCGCTTCTATTTTGGCCTTTTCAAATCCATGAGTTCGAAATTCCTCAATTGCAGCCCGTATGACCCTTTCTTTCTTGTCGTTGTCAAGACGGTTAAATGTTCTTTTTGGCAATGTACTTCACCTCTCTATTCAGTGTGACCCATAAGTCATATTACATGACTAGTCAGTCATGATTGTCAATCAGTAAAAACCATCCAATCTATCAATACGGTTCAATGCTTCCCACATATGTATCATAGCCAATAATTTCGAAGCCAAAACCATTCCGGCATATACTCGTACTGAGATGATTTTGCAGATTTGCCGAGGAAAAAAGGATTTTTATCCATGCTCTCCGATCGGAAATATCTTTTATAATTTCCGGCAAACTATAACTGTTAGGAGGTGATCAGCGTGAATATGGATTTTGATGCGGTGTATTATGAACCGGGTGCGCTTGATTATAAGCTGGGACAGATGCTGCAACACAAATATGTAAACCTGGCTTGGATACCGATAGAAAATCACAACAGAATACCGGAAATGACAGCGGCGGATAACTCGAACTTTCCAAAGCTAAAAAAACATCTGATTATCGGAATCAGAAAGACGCACCGATACGTGCCGAACCACAAGGTATCCGACTGGCTGGTACCCTACACATCCTCAGGCTGCAGGGCAATGTGCCTATACTGCTATCTGGTATGCAATTATAATAAATGCGCCTATCTGCGCCTGTTTGTCAATCGCGAGCAAATGCTGGACAGACTGCTTAAAAAGGACGCCGCAGCTTTCGTACCGCAAACCTTTGAGATTGGCAGCAACAGTGATTTACTGCTGGAAAACACAATAACGGATAATTTGCTCTATACAATCGAGCGTTTTGCGCGTGAAGGTCGCGGGAGCCTGACGTTTCCGACAAAATTTGATATGGTAACTCCGTTGCTTAACCTTGACCACCGGGGGAAGACCATATTTCGTATGAGCGTGAACCCGCAGGAAATAATAAGTCGCATAGAGTTGGGCACTTCCCCGCTGCCTGAAAGAATCTGTGCGCTGAACGACATGGCGCAAGCGGGATATCCGGTGGGGCTGTTGATTGCACCTGTAATTCTTCTTCCGGATTGGAAGCGCCTGTATGGAGAATTGGTAGAGCGCTTGGCAGAAGAGCTGAGCGGCAGGGTCATTCAAAATGGCTTTATAGAAATTATACTAATGACATACAGCTTCGTACAAAATGCCATTAACACCGAGGCTTTCCCAAATGCCGTACAGCTTTTTGACCGGGAAACCATGACCGGACGTGGGCGCGGCAAATACTGCTATCGAAACGATATCCGCGCAGACGCCGAGTTATTTTTGCGGGAAAAGCTTTCACGCTGGTTGGGGACTATGCCTATACTGTATATTTCATAATACTTTTCAAGATCAACGTTTCCAAAATGCTGGAAACGTTGATTTTCATGGTCGATAAAGCAAATAGCTTAGCCCGAACAAAATGGATGTGTTCAAGCTTCATGGGCTATCTCAAGGGAAAAAGTGCACTGATGATGTTTGAAAGACATGCAAACTCTTCACTCAAGAAATTTGCCTTCTATTTCGGTGCTTATTTTTAACTATGATGGCAAACTTATTTTAACCTGTCATTCGTATTATGAAGAAAACAGATTCCATTCTGTATTAAATCATCAGCTACCTGAGCCAGTTGTTCCGGAGTGATCTTCATCCCATTGCCCATCCAGTCCTGAAGCAATCCAATACATCCAGATACGGCATAAGTCGCGAAAAATTGATAGTTCTGAAGCTCCTTTTGAGGGCAGACCTCCATAATCGATCGGAAGCACTTTTCTTCCACCATCTTCTTTAATTTCTCGACAAACGCAATATCTCCTTGTGAGCCAAGTAGCATTCGGCAGAATTGTTGGTTCTCTTTTATATACAGAAATAGTTCCTCGATATAAGGCTTGGGAGTGCCCTTTAAAACAGATCCCGGGAATTTGTCTGCAATCTCATTTAAATTGGATATCATCTCATTTTCGATTTGGTTTAACATATCGTAGATATCTTTGTAATGAAGATAGAATGTTCCTCTGTTTAAGTCAGCAAGATCCACGATCTCCTTAACGGTGATATCATTAATATTCTTTTCTGTCAGCAATGATGCAAGGCTGTCTTTTAATAATTTCTTCGTTCTTCTTACTCGGCGGTCATCCGAACTTTTCTTTAAATACTCCATAAAATTTGCTCCCAGACGTTCCGTAATCAACAAATTAAATTGATTATGTTGACTAATGTACAAACCCATTTGCTATTAATCATTGTCTTTTTTTAATACACTCAGTATAATTGAAAGCATAGAATTAGTCAACACGTGTTTATTATTGATCATAAATCTACTGCATAGAAAATGGTGGTATAATGCTAAAATCCGGAAACAAGAAGAAGTCATATAAGAGAAGAGATAAATTAATCAGTCAGGCAATTATTGATTTCATCATTTACAAAAGCAAATGGATCGAAAAAATATTTGCCGTTCTGTTTATTATCACAGCAGTCTGCTTTCCAATCGTACAGATCAATTACGATCTCAGCAAGTATCTGCCCGGTGATATGCTCTCCAGGCAGGGAATCGATCTGATGGAGGATGAATTCGGCTATCCTGGAACGGCCAGAATTATGATCAGCGATGTTTCTATTTATGAAGCAAAGCTGGATAAAGATAAAATTGAAAATATTCCCGGCGTGGATCGTGTGCAGTGGGCGGACTCCATCGAGGAGATCTATCAATCCAGCCTATTTATCCCATATAACGATATCGAGGACTATTACAAGGATCGAAGTGCGATCATGGATGTAACTTTTGTTGGCAACGATTCCGACCAACGGACCAGGGATGCAATCACGCAAATAGAAGAGTTGCTTGGAGAGAAAGGGCATCTCGGCGGACCGGCAGTGCAGGATAAATTTCTGAATGAAGTAATCATGAAAGAAATGATGTTTATCATGGCATTCGCCGTGCTGGTCATACTGGGTATTTTGATACTCACCACAAACTCTTGGTTTGAGCCTTTGATATTTCTAAGTGTCATCCTGATCTCTATTGTAATCAATATGGGCAGCAATCTCATGTTCGGCTCAATCTCATCCATGACATTAAGTGTTGCCGCAGTGCTCCAGCTTGCTATTGCAATGGACTACACGATTATTCTTCTGGATAATTTTGCAAAGCAGCGCAAAAATAATCAACCGCTGGAAGAAGCCTTGTCCAATGCAATCAGAAAAAGTATGGTACCTATTTCTTCCGCTGGCTCAGCGGCCATCGCAGGCTTTTTAGCGCTCGTTCTGATGAGATATACCATTGGAATGGATATGGGGCTGGTTCTGGCAAAAGGAATTGCAATCAGCCTTGTGACCGTAGTTTTTCTGACACCAGCTTTCATCATCAGATGGTATAGGCTCGTCGAAAGAACAGCACATAAGCCGCTGACTCCTTCCTTCCTGCCACTGGCAAAAAAAGTTTACAGGCACCGTTTGCTGTTTCTTGCAATAACGCTGGTTTTATCAGTGCCTTCCTACATCGCAAAGGATATGACGGATTTTACATTCGGTAACGATGCAATGGGTTTATCAGAAGGTACGGTTGTATATAACGACGAGCAGATCATGAACAAGGAATTTGGCAGGAACAACCTCGTGCTTGTGATGATTCCCAACACCTCCATGGTTTCAGAAAAACTTTTATCCGACGAGCTTGAAGATTTGGACTATGTGAAATATGCGACTTCGCTTGCCAATCTCCTTCCCGAAGGCGTACCGGAAGATTTTCTCCCGCATAGTGAAACAAAATTACTGCATACAAAAAACTATGCAAGAATCCTGATCTCTATTAAAACTGCTACGGAAAGTGATCTGGCGTTCAAAAGTGTTGATGAAATCACACAAATCGTAAAGAGTTACTATCCGAACGGATCTTATGTGATTGGCGTTACTCCGTCAACGCAGGATATTAAAGCGGTTATTGTTGATGACTGGAGGAAAATAGATAAGCTATCACTTTTAGGAGTCGCTTTGGCAATTATGTTTGCATTCCGATCCCTCGCACTTCCCGTAGTGCTCATGATACCAATAGAAATGGCTACCTTTATCAACATGGCAGTGCCTTATCTTGCCGGTGATGAGATCATGTTTATGGGTTATATTATCGTCAGTTGTCTGCAGCTCGGAGCAACCATTGATTATTCCATAGTAATGACGCATCACTATCTTGAGCATAGAAAAGAATATGACAAAATCAAAGCCTCCATGATAGCAACTTCAGAAAGTGCACTGCCGATCATAACTTCCGGCACGATACTTATGGTGGCGGGTTATGGTGTATACTTCCTGTCAAGCGTCGCTGCAATCGCCGACCTGGGGCATTTAATCGGAAGAGGAGCAATTCTCAGTATGATTATGGTATTAGCGTTGCTGCCGAATCTATTTATATGGACAGATCGATTTATTATATTAAAAAACGGTAATTTAACACCTAATTTTATTTTGAAATATTTAAATAGAAAACAAAAACAGCAAGGAGGCGTCGTAAATGAAAAAGACGATAACCAATAAATTCATTTCCCTGGTGCTAACAGGAGTTATAGTGACAACTGCTGGAATCCCCTTCTGCGCAGTTTCCTATGCGGCGCCTCCTTCCGTTTCTGTCGATGAGGCTGTTTACGTCAACCTAGACTATTATGGAGGAGTTTCAAACGTAAGCATTGTAAAGGGCTGTGATCTGAATGGGAATTCAGCCTTTACCGATTACGGCTCCTACGAGTCTGTTACTAATATGTCAGGATACGATAAACCCGTGCTGACCGCTGATGGCGTTAAATGGAATCTCAACAAAATAAAGGACCATCAGAGATTTTACTTTGACGGTACATTAAAAAACAATACGATTGAATTTCCCTGGACATTTGATGTGTCATACAAACTCGACGGTGTTCCGGCGAGGGCGGAAGACCTGGCGGGGGTTTCCGGCCTGATTGAAATCAATATCAATGCTGCCCCAAATGAAAAGGCCAAAGAATACCATAAAAATAATATGCTCCTTCAAGTCGCAGCCTATATCGATATGGAGGATACCTACAGCCTGGATGCTCCAGGTTCTCAGTTGCAGTCCGTCGGTTCAAAAAAGGCAGTTGTTTTTTCCGCGCTTCCCGGGGAAGCGGAAACCTTTACCATTCGAGTCGGCACAAACAGTTTCGAAAATCAAGGCATCACAATGATGATGATGCCCGGCACTCTGGAGCAGTTTAAAGATATCAAGGATTTGAAAGAAGCAAAAGATACACTTGAAGATTCAAGCGATGCCATCTATACCAGCATCAATGAAATTCTGAGAACGATGGAGAGTATGAACTCCGGACTTTCCGAACTGAAAAGCGGAACTGCCGGATTGGAAGAGGCCAGAAGCAATTTTAGTTCAGGTAAAGATCAGATGAATCAGGATTTTGACAAGACAATCGAAGATCTGAATGCCGTCAACGAGCAGCTTCAAACCTTGATTCCATATTTCGAAACCGGAAAGCGAATGATCCGGTCGATCAACAATGACATCGAGGATATTACCGATACGCTGGAAGAATATGAAGATCCGCTCAATGATACGGATGATTCCATTACTGTGATCCAGTCTGACTTAGCTGCTCTGAGAACTGCACTAAATACGCTTAGTTCGCAGATGAATGATATGCTGACGAATATGTCTGCCGCTGCAGCAGTGCCGGGAGGCGCCGCATTGTACGATATCGCCGAATTGCAGGGGGAAGCGGCCATGGCTGCTGCCTTGGGCAGCTATATGGATGAAATCAGCTCTTTACTAACAGAAACAATCAAACTAGGTGATACAGCCAAAGATGTCATCGGAATTACGAATGATCTGATTGACGATATGGAAGATGCAGGCGATACCTTCGATCGATATGAAGACGATATGATCAATCTGCTTGATGATACGGAACAATTGACAACATTGGTCAACAGCAGCCTGAGCAGCACCATTGTATATTTATCCTATTCAAAGACGCTGATCCAGCAGACTGGTGACATACTTGATCCTGCCATGGAAAAATCATTGAAGGCGATCATCGATCTTCTCGACAAAAGCCTGCAAAACATGGATGATATTACAGCACTCAAAAAAGCTAATTCAACAATAAAGAATACGGTTGATGAGCAGTTTGACAAATTCGAGGATGAAAACAAATTCCTGAATCTTGACGCCGAAGCTCCGCTGCAATCTTTTACCTCGGATAAAAATCCGCCGCCTGCGACGGTACAGGTTATCCTTCGCACACAGGAAATCAGTCTGGACAGTGCAGATAACAACAAGGAGCTCGAAACTGAAAAAGAAGACAAAGGACTCCTGGCTAGAATCATCGATATTTTCATTGAAATAAAAGATAAGATAACTGGCTTGCTTTAGTCAATTATCATACATGAGCCGCTCATATACAATTACTAAAATCCAAGTAAAGGAGATTAATAAAAATGGAAACCTACAATAATAAAATTGATTTTCACTCACATTATCTGCCGCCGGCCTATTTTGAATATCTGAGCAAATATGAGAATGAACGCCCTGATAACTTTGATACTCCAGGCTGGAGTCTGTACAAACATATTAAAAATATGGATGATTTGGGGGTTGCTTTTTCCTTCATAAGCATCTCTTCGCCAAATCTATCCAATGCCGATGACGAAACCGAAAAAGCTTATGTCAGACGTATCAATGAAGAAGGTGCGGATTTCGTTGCAGAATACCCGAACCGGCTAGGGCTTATTGCAGAGCTGCCACTTCCGAATGTTGAAAACTCACTGACGGAAGCAAACTATGCTCTGGAAACCTTAAAGGCTGACGGATTTGGTCTGAAAACCCACTATCGGGGAAAATATCTGGGTTGTGAAGAATTCGAGCCTCTCATGAAGTGTTTTAACGAACAAAAAACTGTTCTTATCATCCACCCATCAGCGCCATTTAACAATTATGCCGGAGTGAATGAAGAAGTCCCGATCCCGGTATTCGAATTCTTTGTTGACACGACCAGAACATTTATCAATCTGGTTATGAAGGATATTTTTAACCGCTACCCGGATATCAAATGGATATTTCCGCACGCAGGCTCTTTTATTACCTTGATATCCGACCGATTCGATAATTTCTCGTTACTTATGAAAGCGAAGAACCCTTTAATCAATCCGGATATTTTCGGTGCAATGAAAAAGATTTATTTTGATCTGGCTGGCTTTCCGCTTCAGAAGCAGCTTCAGCTTCTGAAACAAAACGTTCCGGTCAGCCATTTACTATACGGTAGTGATGGGCCATACACCCCTGGTATTGCAACCATAGCACTGTCCGGCTCCATTGAACAGACGGACCAACTTACAGATAAAGAAAAGGTAATGATTTTTACTGAAAATGCTATTTCATTATTTCCACGCTTAAGTGAGATTTTAAATATTTCCATAAAGCCGACAAGTAAAATAAAAAAAACACCAAGAATGAAGAATCGGAAAATATGGAAGCGAAAGTTTCTTACTACTATTTATTTAAAATTACAAAACAAGAGACGGTAAATCTTTTGTATAAAACAGTGCTGCAACACTGTTTTTGTATACTATTTCCCTACTTAATGAAGATTAGGTTTCAGATCCGGTGTGGAGTATGGATATAGAACAACGCCTTCCCTTACTATAAAAATCCACGCTTCTATTATGAAACGTGGATGGTTTTTGGGGAAACATAAATTTTCCTTCCCAAAAAAGAAGCATAACCTTTCCAAATGGAAAAGTTATGCTTCCTGCTACTCTGACACAAGACCAGAGTATTTTCTTTTTGGCACTCCCGAGATGATTTTGCATCTTTTGCTCTGGGCAAAATCTGCCGCCCTTCGCCCAAGCACAGGGCGAAGAGCCGTCTCGCTAAAAAGTATCCGCGATACTTTTTCACACTCGACGCATTTTCATGTTCGAATCATCTCTACATGAAATACAAATAAAAAATCGATAGACATAAAGCCTATCGATTTTTTCTTGGCACTCCCGAGATGATTCGAACATCCGACGCACGGTTTAGGAAACCGACGCTCTATCCCCTGAGCTACGGGAGCATAGCGCTTGCGACTCTCGGGCGGATTAACGAAAAACCGTTGCCCGGAGAAGTTCAGCAATATTGATTTTAGCACATCCGCGAACTCCTTTCAAGACATTCGCAAATTTTATTTTCTTCGCAGCCCGGCCCGCAGCCCCGCCCACAATCCGGCCCCGGCTGTGGGCAGCAATTCTCCTGCCCACGGTAATTTCTTCACGGCTGCTATTGTTTACGGCAGGAAGGGTCATTATACTAAAGCTATGATCATACGAAAAGGAGAAAGCGATGAAAACTCAAAAGCATTTTTGCACTTGCGCAGACTATGATTGCAGGCTGAATCCCCATAACGGCGCGGGAGGCTGCGACCTTTGCATTAAAAAGAACCTGAGAGAACGGGAAATTCCAAGCTGCTTTTTCAAATTAGTCAATGAGGATATATCAAACCTTGAAGAATTCACATTTGAAAGCTTTGTCGATTTCTTTCTCAAAAATAAAAGATAATATGACGCGCCGGAGCACTCTTACGATCATATAATTTAATAATAGCTTTTCATGAGGAGAGGGGTGTAAGGCTCCCGTTTAATCGAAAGGGTGAACTGAATGGAATTGACCATATACCGCGGGACCGAAGAGGTCGGCGGGACGATGATCGAAATGAAATCAAAGAATACGAAGATTCTTGTGGATGCGGGGTATCCGCTGTTTTATAACGGCAATGTGATCGATGACGAATGGGCCGGGAAGCCGTACAAGGAGCTTTTGGAGCTGGGGGTGATCCGGCCGGTTCAGGGTCTGTACCGCTGGGACAAACCGGATTTTGACGCGGTGCTGATTTCCCATGCCCACAGCGATCATTTCGGAATGCTGCGGTTTATTCATCCCGATATCCCGATCTATCTGTCGGAGGTTACGAATAAGCTCATCGAACTGAACATGAGCTTTACAATTCACGATTATTCCCGCCGGGACCGGAGGTTTGTCAGGATGTATGAGCCCTTTTCCATCGGGGACTTTACCATAAAACCCTATCTCATGGATCATTCCGCATGGCAGGCGGCGGCGTTTGAAATCCGCTGTGAGGGAAAGACCGTTCTTTACACGGGGGATTTCAGAGGCCACGGCAGACACGGAGAATATCTGGAGCGCTTTCTCAGCGAGGCGGAGAAGTCGCCGGATCTTTTGCTGATTGAAGGAACGACCCTGGATCGGACCGATGAACAGGAATGCTCGGAAGACGACATGGTCGAGAAATTCAAGGCGGTAATGGAAGAGAGCAAAGGCATCGTTTTGTGCCAGCCCACCAGCCAGAACATCGACAGGGTCATCAGTTTTTACAAGGCGGCAAAGGCGGCCGGAAGAACCTTCGTCATAGACGTCTATACAGCCAATGTTCTCTGGGAACTGAACGGGATCAGCCGCGGAGATTTTCCGATCCCATCCCTTTTGAGGCCGGACATCCGGGTATTTTCACCCTTGCTGCTGACGAAGAAAATGGAAAAACTTCTGGGCGATAAACGCGTCAGGCGGTTTCCCCTCTATGGAGTTTCGGCCAAAGACGTCGGCAGAAAACAGCACCAGATCGCAATGCTGGTGAGGCCGTCGTCTCTCCCGGATTTAAAACGGATGGGACTGAAGGATGGGGTTTTGATCTATTCCCAATGGCAGGCGTACCGGGATAAACCGTATCAGGTCCGTTTGGAGGAATTTCTAAAATCCTGCAGGTTTACCGACATGTATCTTCATACCAGCGGTCACGCTTTTAAACCCGCCATCAAAAAAGTAATCAGGGAACTATCCCCGAAGGAAATCGTTCCCATTCACACATTCTGCCCCCAGGCGTTTTGCGGGTTTTCCCCCAATGTTACGCTGCGGCAGGATGGAGTCCCGTTTCAGCTGTGATGTGGCCGGACATGGCTCCGCCTCAGACGTCATGCGGCCGGCCCGAAATCTCTGCCGCCCGCCATCTGCCTTCCCCGGCTACAGAAAGCCCTTCATCACCAGCAGGACCAGGTTGTTATCATATAGATAGCCGCCGAGGGCCGATGCGTCGAGCTGATCCATAAGGAAGGTGTTCCCGGAAAGGCTGGTGACAGGTACCATCAAAGCCAGCAATATGTAAACCAGAATGATTCCTTTCAAAGCCCCGGCGAACAGGCCCAGGATTCCGTCCAGCCCGCCGATGATGCCAGAGCGTTTTTCCTTGGAAAACAGCGACGTAAGAACCCAGAGAACCAACTTGATGGCGATGGCGATGATCAGAAAACCGATGAGGTTAAAGATCAAATTGGCCAGGCTTTCGGACATGGTCGTTGCGATGGCATTGGCAGCCGAGTTGATGGCCTTATCCAACAGATCCCGGATCACATCGGGAATACCTGTCAGGGCCGAATCGGCGGCGCCCCCCGCATTTTCCGTAATCCTTTCCGCGATCTTTTCCCGGACCGCACCGTAATAGCCCGTATTTTCTTTTAAAAATTTAATGACATGAGGGTACCAGACAAACCCCAGGACAACTGCCAGAATCCACCCGACGGTATGAATAAACGTATGGACAAATCCGTGGCGAAATCCCTGAACGACCGTATAAATCAGGATAATTGCAATGATTCCATCGATCCACATAACGGCATCCCCTCCATTTCTGCCTGCATAATCCAAATCCCAACTGCATATATGTATATTACCAATTTATATAAAGGATTTCAAGAAGGAGTAAAGCAAATGAATTACGTCAAGTACAACCGCTCATTTGTGATGATGGAGGAACAGGGCAGCCAGTTCGCGGCAAAGGAATCGGTCCCGATCAAGGGCTACCTGAAGGTGGAGACCGGCAACAACAAGGGAGCGCTTCGCTGCGTTGTTCAGAACCTGAGGCACTTCGACAGGGGTGATTACATATACAAACTGATATTGTTCGGGAAAAAAGGCGAGAGAACCATCCACGCGACGATTGGAAATCTGGTGGTCAACAAGCAGGGAAACGGAGAAACCTATTTCCGGTTTCTCCCCATTGACGTGGACGGAAAGGGAAATTCCTTTCACAGCTTCACCACGGCCATCGTCGCCGCCGCGTCCACAAACGACGATAAAGAACCGCTCCATCCCGTGTTAAAGGGGGTCACCGAGAGCGAGGTTGAACCCTTTCAATCCGAGCTCTTTCAAGTAGACGAAGAAACAGAAAGAGGACAGAGCCCCGGGATCGAGGATCTCATCAGCCAAATCGATAAAATCGTTGACAATATTCAGGGAAAGCTTCAGGATGTGACGGAGGGCGGGTCTGCAGCGGCGGAAAATGAATATGGGGCGGAGGATCAGTATGGACCGGAGGATCAGTTCGCAGCGGCAGAGGATCAGTATGAACCGGAGGATCAGTTCGCGGCGGCAGGGGATCAGTATGAACCGGCGGGAGAGTTTGACGCTAAAGAAGACTTTGCGGCAGCCGCGCGTCAGGAAGAGGCCGCCGCCATTCCCCGGGAAAAGCGCGGGGAGATCATTGAGAAAAAAACCTATAATACATTTTACAACGAATATATCCTGAACGCCTGCGCTCACGCCTGCAGGGTCGCGGAGTTTTATGAGGACGTGATTCCATTTGACAGAGACAAGACCGGCGCCAGATGGAAGAAGATCATCAACGTCAGCAACCTGCCGCTGGTGTCCCCCGGAGCCCATTACTTTGCCACCCAGTACCGGCATTACATCTTCGGCGCAAAGCCGGATCAAAACGGAATCGCTTCCAAGTTTTTCTTCGGGATACCGGGCAGGTTCCTGGATGAAGAGCAGCCCGACGGCGGAAAGTCAGGATTCACTTACTGGCAGCCGCTCCGCGGGGCAGACCCGGCCGCGGAAAGCTTTCGCAAGGGAGAACAGAGAGGGCGGAATGTTTACGGCTACTGGATCGTGGCGGTGGACGGAAAAACCGGCAATATTGAAGAGGTCTGACGCAAGGCCCATCCGCACGGATGGGTTTTTCGATTTTCATTGAAAAACACACCGGAGTATGATAATATTGTAAGGCATATGAATCAAACAGGGAAAAGGAGCGCGAAAAACGAAAGATGAGTCCTGAACACTTCATGCAGGAAGCATTAAAGGAAGCGGAAAAAGCGCTTTTTATCGGCGAAGTTCCCGTCGGAGCCGTAATAGAAAAAGATGGTAAAATCGTCGGGCGGGGACATAATATGACAGAGACGGCAAAAGATCCCACTGCCCACGCGGAAATCCTTGCGATCAGGGAAGCGGCAAAAGAACTGGGCGGCTGGAGGCTGCTTGGCTGTCGAATGTACGTTACTGCGGAGCCCTGCTCCATGTGCGCGGGAGCGATGGTGCTTTCAAGGCTCGAAAAGGTCTGGATCGGCACTCCCGATCCGAAAACCGGGGCATGCGGTTCCCTGATGAACATTTTGCAGGATGAGCGGCTGAACCATAACGTACAGATAGAGACCGGAATCATGCAGCAGCAATGCGAGAAAATAATGAAAACATTCTTTCAGAAGTTACGAAAAAAGAAATCGGAGGAAAATACAATATGAAAAAAACGGGCATAATTTTAGGCCTAACAATTTTAATGATCCTATCGTCCTTTTCCTTTTGCTTTGCACAAGGGTTGGAATTATATGATAGTTCTCCGAAGGATGGCAGTCACCAGTCCCGCCCGGAAAGCTTATGCGTAAAGCTGTATTTCAACGAGGTCATGTCTTCGAAATCGGTTCAGAAAGAAAACCAGAATGCGTTCCGGTTCACGGATTCGAAAGGAAAAGAACTGCCCATCAGAATATTGTATGAAGCCAAAAGACCGAAAGAAATCTGGGTGCTGGTAAACGAAACTCTGGAATCCGATTCCAGCTATAAGGTTCACATTTCAGGCGACCTTGCGGACGCCAATGGAAGCACTCTGGGCAAAGACAAAACGATCGTCATAAAGACAAGGAATTTAAAGACGGACAACAATGTCAACATGGCGCTGATGGGCGTTATGATGGTGGGAATGGTCTTCTTTACCTCGATGTCCGCAAAACACCAGGTTAAAAAGCAGGAGGAAGAGGCGGCCGCAAAGGGAGAGGCCAAGGTCAATCCATATAAAGTCGCGAAGGAAACCGGGAAATCGGTGGAGGATGTCGTGGCAAAGACGGAAAAGAACAAAGCTAAAGCAAGAGCCCAGGCTGAAAAGAGAAACAAAGGCCAGACACAGGACGGGACGGCGAACGGAAAAGCTGCCGAACCGGAATGGAATATCAAGCGTGTCGTCGGGCCGAAACCTATCGCGGCGGCGGGAAGCACCTATAAAACCGGCAGAAAGGCCCTGGCAGAGAAGGAAAAAGCAAAGGCGGCGGCAAAAGCGGCTGCGGGAACTACGAGGCCGAAAAACGCGTCGGGAAAGAGCAAGAACAAGAAGGCCAATACATCGAATAAAAAGAAATAAATAAAAGAAATAAATCAACTTAAATAGCGGGCGGATTCAATCCCCCGCTATTTATCCAATTAGCGCAGGCTTCAAGGAGGAACCGGCGCACCCGCTTTTCCTGGAGGACCCTGAAATGAATGAAATCACGATAAAAGCCTATGCTAAAATTAACCTTTCTCTGGACGTCCTGGGAAAACGGCCTGACGGATATCACGAGGTCCTGATGGTCATGGAGCAGGTCGACCTCTACGATACGGTAACGGTCGCGTGGCTGGAGGACGAGGGCGGTTCCATGGGGAGCGCTCCCGATGCAAGCCCCGGAATCAGCCTTTCGATAAATCTGCCCTATCTTCCAACCGACGGAAGAAATATTGCGTACAAAGCAGCGGAGCTCATGGCGGAACGATACGGCAGAAAAGCGGCAGAGGCTATGGCAAGGCAGCACGGCAAGGATGCAGCGGGCCGGATCCAGATAGAAATATTCAAAAGGATTCCTGTCGCCGCCGGGTTGGCCGGAGGAAGCGCCAATTGCGCCGCGGTGCTCCACGCATTGAACAGGCTCTGGGATCTGAAGCTCGACCTTGAAACACTGATGAGGATCGGCGTGAAGCTTGGCGCCGACGTTCCTTTCTGCCTGGCAGGACAGGCGGCGCTCAACAGGGCATTGGATCTGAACTCGGAGCCCCTGGCCGCGACCTGCGCCGTGGCCTCGGGAATCGGCGAGCGGCTGGAGCCGGCGCCGCCCATGAACGCGTGGGTGCTTTTATCCAAACCGTCCATCGGCGTTTCCACCGCTCAGGTCTACGGCGGACTCGATCTACGGGAGATTCGAGAGCACCCGGATACGGGAGAATTGGTCGCAGGATTAAGAGAAAGGAATTTTCTCAAAATTTCAAAAAATATGGTGAATGTACTTGAAAACTACAGCCTAAAAGAGTATCCTGTTATTGTGTATACAAAGAACAAGATTGTTACAGAGGGGAAGGCTTATCGGGCACTGATGAGCGGGAGCGGCCCTACCGTGTTTGGCTTGTATACCAGTAAAAGGAAGGGAACAGCGGCTTATTCGAAGCTGAAAACGCTGAATAAGGAAACCTTTCTTGTAAAAACATTATAACGCAGAAAGGATGCTGATATGCTGAATTTTGAAATTCAAAGTCATAGACCGTTGAGAGAAATTGTGTATGAGGAATTGAGAAGCCTCATTTTGACGGGAAAGATCAAGCCGGGGACCAGAATGATGGAAATCGAGCTTGCTGAAGATATGGGCGTCAGCCGTACACCGATCCGGGAAGCTATCAGAAAGCTGGAAAAGGAAGGCCTCGTTGTCATCGAACCGAGAAAGGGCGCCTACGCTTCGGAAGTTTCCGTTAAGGATATGGAAGACATCCTCGAAGTCAGAGCCAATCTGGAAGGGCTTGCAGCCTATCTGGCCGCCGAGAGGATGACCGAGGCCGAAAAAAAGCTGTTGGACGAGACGAAGGAGCGGTTTAAACAGGCCGTGGCCGACGGCAACATGGCAGACATGATCGCTTATGATACGAAATTCCATCACATGATCGTGGAATCCAGCAGAAACAACCACCTGATCCATATGGTAGAACAGCTTCAGGAGCTGGTTCTGAGATTCCGGTATATCTACTATAAAGACTTCAAGCGGGCGGAGGACATGATTCCCGAGCATCAGCAGATCTGTGAGGAAATCGTAAACGGAAACGGGGCAAACGCAAGATTTGAAGCCTTCAATCACATTGACAAGCTAAAGGATATGATCATGCATGACGCAAGCTTCCGGTGAAAGAACCGCACAGGAAGATGGAATAAGGGCTAACCCTTGGATTTACAGGGATTGGTCCTTTTTATTTTCCTTTTCAGCGGAAAAGCCGGATAAAAAAGACGGAAGGCAAAAGATTCTAAAAATATTTATTGACAAACTGAAAATGGTGGCATACAATAAAGAAAAACATAAAATCATATAGAAATACTATGATATAAACGAAAGGAGCTTAAAAATGAGTAAAATAGCTAAAAATCTTACGGATCTGATCGGAAACACCCCATTGCTTGAACTGACAAATTACAACAAGGCAAATGATCTGGGAGCAACAGTGATTGCCAAGCTGGAATACTTCAATCCACTGTCCAGCGTTAAGGACAGGATTGGATATGCCATGATCAAGGACGCCGAGGACAGAGGGATTGTCAACAAGGACACCGTGATCATCGAACCCACCAGTGGAAATACTGGAATTGCCCTGGCCTTCGTGGCTGCGGCCAGAGGTTACAAACTGATCATCACCTTGCCGGAAACCTTCAGCCTTGAGAGAAGGAACCTGATGAAAGCGCTGGGCGCGGAGCTGGTCCTTACTCCCGGACCGGAAGGAATGCCGGGCGCAATCAAAAAAGCGGAGGAGCTGGCGGCGCAAACGCCGAATTCCTTCATCCCGCAGCAGTTTGAGAACCCCGCAAATCCGGCGATTCATAGAAAGACCACCGCAGAGGAGATCTGGAAGGATACCGACGGTAAAGTCGACATCTTCATCGCCGGCGTCGGCACAGGCGGAACCATTACCGGTGTTGGAGAAGTGTTGAAGAGCAAAAATCCTGATGTCAAGATCATCGCCGTGGAACCCTTTGATTCCCCGGTCTTATCCGGAGGGACAAAAGGGTCCCATAAGCTCCAGGGAATCGGAGCGGGTTTCGTCCCGGGGGTATTCAACAGAGAAGTCGTCGATGAGATCTTCAAGGTAAAAAATGACGAGGCCTTGGAAACCTCACGGACCCTTGCAAAGACGGAAGGCCTCTTAGTGGGCATTTCCTCCGGCGCCGCGGCGTTTGCGGCGACTGAGATCGCAAAGAGGCCCGAAAATAAGGGCAAGAACATCGTAGTGCTGCTCCCGGATACCGGAGAAAGATATCTTTCCACCGAGCTCTTCCAGCAGCCATAGAGAGATAGTCTTTTCTACAAAGTTAATTTATCGCTAAAAGGCTGAATATATAAGTCGGAAATGACTTGAACACTTTTATCAAAAGTGTAAACGGAATTTATGGCTTTACATTCAGCCTTTTTTGCGCACCTAGACCTGTTTGCAAAGCAACGTNNCGGAAATTTCATCAATCTTTGATCGATAGAAATTTTTCCGTTGTCATAACAAGCCCTCCTCCGGAATATCATTATAGCAACGAACAGTGGAACGAACTGTAGATAGAGGGGGAAAATGTGATGACATACGAAAAGGACCCATTTAATTTAGAAGAAATTCCAGACTATGCTTTGCAGCCTGCAAAAGAAGCAGACGAATATAATTTTCATTATGTACCGCGAGGCGCGGCAGGTCGATTTGATCCCGCAGCCTATGAAAAAATATTGCATGACAGCGTAAGGCAGACGGCAGAGAATGAAGAACCGTCAGAGCTGCTGGATGTCCAGGGAGATGACGGCGCAGCGGAGTCGGAAGCGGTTTTCGTCTGGAATGAAGCGGTACCGGACGAGTCCGTTGTTCAGGAGGAGCCCGCCGAAGAAACCATCGCAGAAGCTCCCGAAGAAACTATCGCAGAGGCTCCAACAGAAACCGTCGCAGAAGCTCCCGCAGAAATCATTGAAGAGGCCTCAACTGAAACGGTTGCAGAGGTTCCCGCGGAAATTCCGGAAGCCATAGAAACCTTCGAGGAAGCGGAAGAGACAGTGGAATTTCCAGAAGAGGAAGATGAAGCAGCTCCTGTGTTTTCAACCCCCACGCCGCATCCCGTCTTCCAACCGGTTTTCGTTCCCAAAACCGTTCCGGCAAAGATCACTCCCATGAAAGGAAGCACGGTCAGCGACAAGTTAAAGCTGGTGGACATGAAAAGAAAAGAGCCGGTTCGCATGACCATCGATGAGGATATCCTCGTACCGGACGTGAAGCCGGATCTGGAGCGGATCCTCGCAATGGAAGGCAAGATCAGGCTTTCGGAAAGGGAACTCCACACCGGGCAGGCAGAGACCGACAGAGTGAAAATCACCGGAGATATTGTCCTGCAGACCCTTTATGTTCCGGAGCACATGGTGGACGGGGAGCCCATCGTATCCATCGAATCGAAGATCCCATTCAAAAATGAGGCCGAGGTGAAAGCCGGGCCGTCCTCTGACCTGGTCATTGCGCCCACCGTCGAATCCATCGATTATACCGTGATCAATGAAAGAAAATTCAGGGTCAGCGCGACGGTGGTATTCGGAATCAAGGAGTACGGCAGCGTCGATGTGGAAGTGTTCGAAGGCGTAAGGGACGAAGAAGTACAAATGCTGAAGGAAAAGATCAACCTCACGGACGTCGCAGCAAGAAAAACGGAACCTATGGAAATAAAGGAGGATCTGGTATTGAAGGAAAATATGCCTGAGATACGGAAGATCCTGACATATGACGCTAATGTCGTGGAAAATCACAAGCAGATCACCAAAGAAAAAGCGGTAATAAACGCTTCTGTTTATTGCAACATTCTGTACCTTGGGGCGGAAGAGAATCCTGACGCCATGAAAGCGGAAGACGTTGCGGCTCCCGAATCGGAGCCGGTACTGGTCCCGGTTTTCTACCAGGGGAAAACCGAATTTACTCAGTTTATCAGACTGGATGGAGACTATAATCCCAGCGAACAGAATCCTGCAGGAAGTAAAGTCAACTTTAATATCGCATCTTCAAACCTTACTGCAAAGGAGGATGGAAACGGAAAAAGAAACGCCTTTGAGTTGGATATGAACGTGGACACCGGATTGGAGCTCTACAAAAACATTGAAAAGGAAGTAGTCACCGACGTATACCATCACTTAAAGGATACGCAATTTGAAACGGATGAGATCGGGGTAATGTCTCTCGGCGGCAGCGGAGTTGCGGAGATCTCCGCCCGTGAGATCGTCAATGTCCCCGAAAGATATGGCAATGTCGATAAGGTTGTTTACATATCGGGAAATATCAGTGAAAAGAGATCCTTTATCGACCAGACCAAGAGCATCGTGGAGGGTGTCGTTACGGTCAACCTGATCTGCACCTCTGCGGATGCAAACAAGACAGCCTTCAACGTCACGCAGGAGATCCCTTTCCGGAGCGCTATGGAAATCCCGGGAATCACTCCGGAAATGACTGCCAATAATGATATCGTGCTGAAGGAGCTGTGGTTTGACAAGATCAATAATAAACAGATTGAAGTAAATGCGGGGATTCTGGTCAATACGGCAGTATCAAGTCAGGAAAAGCACTACCTGGTGAAAAACGTCAGCTTCCTTGAAAGCCCACAAGATAGTAACACGCTTCCGGGTATCGTTCTCTATATCGCAAAGGCGGGAGATACGATCTGGAACGTCGCAAAAAGGTATCGAACCACCATTGATGAGCTTAAAAAAATTAATGATTTGGAAGTTGGAAAGGAGATCAGACCCGGTACGAAGCTCTTGATCGTAGCTAAAAACCATTGAGGATCATAGCAGAGAGACGTCAAAAGCCGTTACCGTAATTTGAAAAAGAAGCGAATTGTATAAAATCCCCTCCTTTTGGGAAAGATCAGGATGGAAAATCTTTTTCAGAGGAGGGATTTTTATTGGGATTACAAAAAAAGCATAAAATTCTTTTTTTCCTCTTGATTTGTATTCTTCTTTATAGTGCATGGATGATCGCAGACAATCAGCGTGAACTCTCCAACGATGACTTTATCCGTTTCCACGTCATCGCCAACAGCGATTCGGAGGAAGATCAGGCATTGAAGCTCGCGGTCAGAGATGGGGTCCTGGCAAAGATCAACAACGACCTGGTTCAAGAGACCATGGCACGGGAACTGACGGATTATCAGGCTGACGGAGCGGCTGTCATGAGCTGGGCGGAGTCGGATAGCGGCAAGGCCCACGTGAGTTTGAATTTGGAACAATCCAGGAAGTACATTCAGGAAAACCTGGGTGAAATCGAAGCGACGGCAGAGAGGATCGTCCGGGAGAACGGGTACCAATATCCCGTGAAAGCTGAACTGGGGGTAAGATGGATCCCTAAAAAGTCCTACGGCAACATCATCTTCCCGTCGGGCAACTATGAAGCCTTGAATCTGACAATCGGAGAGGGAGAAGGCCATAACTGGTGGTGCGTCCTGTTTCCGCCCCTCTGCCTCATCGGCGCGGAGCCGCCCGATGACAAGCAGCTGGCCGCAGAGGAGCAGGAGCTTTATAAAGATATTCTGTTGGATAACAAATATGAACCCTTAATGGAAAAAAGAGAAAAGCCAACCACCCTTAAGCTCAAGTTTAAAACCCTTGAGTTGATAGATGAATTAGACAAAGGAAAGCAGGAAAACCCGCAATAACGCGGGTTTTCCTGTAGATGAATTAAGCTTAAGGTGCAGAAAACCCCGCGTTATTGCGGGTTTTTCTGCAGGTGAATTAAGCTTAAGGTGCAGAAAACCCGGGTCCCCACGGGTTTTTCTGCTGATGCGGTATCAAAGCTTCTGTGGCCCGGACAATTCCTTCAATTCCCTGATCAGGTAAATTACCGCTACCAGGCAGGCCAACGCGTCGGCGATAGGCTGTGAAATCCAGACGCCGGTCATGCCCAGAAATCTTGGAAGTATGAACAGCAGCGGCAAAATAAAGATCACATTTCTCGTCAGGCTGTTTACGATAGCTTTTCCATTTTTCTCTACCGCCTGGAAGTAGTTTGAAATCACCAGGGTCATGGCTCCCAGAGGGAACAGAATGATGAACTTGCACATTGCGGCCTTCGTTGCCAAAACAATCTCCGGAACCGGTCCGATGAAGAAGGTCAGGATCTGATCCGCAAAGATGATGATCAGTACGAGGCAGATCACAAGAAATCCCAGGGTATACTTCATGCAGGTTTTCAATACATCCCTGACGCGGTCGTAGAACCCCGCGCCATAGTTGTAGCTGGCGATGGGCAGCAGACCGAAACCGAAGGAATTGGTGAGTGAAATCAGGATGTAAAGCATGTATGCGTTGATTACGCCATATGCGGCAAAATCCGATTGGCCGCCGTACTTTCCGATCAGATTGTTGATGGCGATGGTTACAAAGGTCGGTGCAACCTGAATGATAAAGCCGGCAAAGCCTATTTTGTTGATCTGCGCCACGTTTTTCATGTCGATGCGAATGTCTCTCAGCTTGATCTTAAGTTCCGTCCTGCCGAAGATAAAGTGAAGGACCAGCAGGTACCAGGAGCCCATGGTGATGAGCCATGCTCCGACGGCGGAGCCGTTGATTCCCCATTTCAGCTTAAAGATAAGGATGTATTCGACGAAAAGCGCGATGGCCGCCGGAACGCTCTGGATCAGAAGCCCCAGAATCGGCTTTTCATCGATACGGATCAGATAAAAGAGCAAAAGCCCCGTAACGTAGAGCGGGAATCCGATCATAAAGACCTGTGTATAGCTTCGGGCCGCATCCAGGATGTCTCCTTGAGCACCAAAGAAAATCAGGATCTTATCCATAAATATAAAGGCCAGAATGGTAATGATAATAGAAAGTATGTTTGAATACCAGAAGCTTTGGCCGACGATGGCGCGCGCTTCTTCCTTGTTGCCCTGACCGAGCTTAATCCCCACCAGGGTTGAGGCCCCGACTCCGATCATCGTTCCAACGGCAATTGCGATAATCCAGAACGGAAAAACGACCGAAATCGCACCCAGTCCTGTGGTGCCAACCCCATTTCCAACATAGAAACCGTCGGCGATATTCATTATCATCTGCAGGGCCATTCCTAAAACGGCGGAAAGGGTATAAGCAAAAAATAGCGTTTTGATTTTTTGTGTGCCAAGCTTGCGCTCCTCGCTGTTGAGAAGCTCGTTGTCCGGTTGAGTCATCTTCGCATCCTCCTTTTTTTATTTAATGCCAATCTATTGAGCAAGATATATGCCAATATGATTTATCTGTAAATCCCTATAAGAGCGCCCCCTATTTAGTGTGGCGGCTTTCTTTTTTGTGAAAACTGCAAATAATTCTTGTCAAGTCTGCTTTACAGTGTAAAATATATTTGACAGTACAGTGTAAACTTTGATGGAGTTTAAGAGTGACTAAAGGAGGCGTGTAAAAAATGATTGACATACAAAAGGATTGTAAAATGATCTTTGATGCATTTGAGGGTTTTCTGGTTATTGATAACAAAGAGGAGATCGTATTTATGGCCAATTCCCTGGCGAGACAGGTCGGATTTCAAGATGCTTCCGAAGTTATTGGAAAATCAATCCGTGACGTGATCCCGACAAACAATACCTATAAGATTCTTAAAACCGGCAAAAAGCAGATCGGCGAGGTCTATTTTGTGGAGGGCTATACCATTGTAAGCAACGGGTTTCCGATCTATAAAGACGGTGAACTTGTTGGAGCGTTTGAATACGACGTCTTTGAAAACGCCAGCTTTTTATGCGGATTTCTGGACAAGGTGAAGGAGCTTTCCAATGAGCTAAACTACTACAAGCAGGAATTGCGGTCAATACGGGGCGCTAAATATTCCGTGGAAAACATAATTGGGGACAGCGAAAGCATCCGAAGCTTGAAAGAGGATATCGCCGAAGCTGCCAAAACAAACTCTACCATACTGATCACCGGCGAAACCGGCTGCGGCAAGGAGCTTGTAGCCCATTCCATTCACATGGCAAGCATGCGGTGCCTGAGAAATTTTGTGAAGCTGAACTGCGCGGCTATCCCGGCGGATTTGTTTGAATCGGAGATATTCGGTTATGAAGAGGGCAGCTTTACCGGGGCCAAAAAGGGTGGGAAAAAAGGTAAGGCGGAACTGGCAAACGGCGGAACGCTTTTTCTGGATGAAATCAACCAGCTTCCCCTTTATCTGCAGGCGAAGCTGCTGCGGCTCATTCAGGAAAAGGAAGTCACAAGAGTCGGCGGAGATTTCAGCACTCCGGTGGATTTGCGCATCATCGCGGCGACAAACGAGCCGCTGAAGAACCTGGTGGAAACAAACCGGTTCCGCGAGGATCTGTACTATCGCATCAACGTATTTGAAATCAAGGTCGATCCGTTGAGAAAGCGCAAAAGCGATATCCCCGCTCTGGCAAGGCATATCGTCTCTGAATTGAACAGTTCCCTTGGAAGGGCCTCCCATAAGGTGACGGATATCGACGACGAGGTGCTCGACTGTCTGAGCGCCTACGATTGGCCCGGAAATGTCAGAGAGCTTCACAACGTTCTGGAGAGGGCGATGAACCGGTGCTATGAAACTGTCCTCAGAATGGAACATATGAAGGATTTTACGTTCTCTGCCGCAATGCGGAATGACGCGGTCCAATATGACCGGAGAGGGCCGATGACCCTTGACGAAGCCCGGCTTGACGCGGAGCGGAACACGATCATTTCCATTCTGAAAAAATGCGGCGGAAACAAGAGCGAGGCGGCGAGGACCCTTGGGATTTCCCGGCAGATGCTGTACAATAAAATACGCTCCTTTCGGATTGAATGAAGATATGACACTCCCTTCATGATGGCCTGAGATTTTTCTGGCATAATTATTGCTTTATGAAAAGGCAAAGCAATAATTTCAATTTGAAGGGAGAATGTAAATATGGGAAGATTCTTAAATGTAGGCATTATACAGATGCCGGTCAGCAAAGACACATCCGTCAATTTAAATTATATTGAAAAGAAAGTAAACGATTTGATGTGTGCGTACCACAGGCCGGAATTGATCCTCGGCGTAGAAGGCGGAATCGGGTATTTTACTCCTCAGGAAATTCCCGGGCCCATCACGGATTTCTTGGGAAGGATTGCAAAGAAAAATGGAATCTATTTTATTCCGGGAACGATGTATGAAAAAAAAGGCGATGCCATATATAACGCGGCGCCGATATTTAATCCAAAGGGAGAGTTGATCGCGGTATACCGGAAGATGGCGCCCTGGAGGCCTGCAGAGGATGCCGCCGCCCCCGGATACGAGTATGTGGTCTTTGATATTCCCGAAAAGGAAACCAAGATAGGCGTCCAGATATGCTATGACCTGAATTTCCCGGAGATTTCCCGGAATGAGACGCTGATGGGCGCGGAGGTTCTGGTCAAGATCACCATGGATCCCGAAGAGCTGTATCGCCTCAACAAGCCGGTACACTTTACCAGAGCTTTGGAAAACCAGGCTTTCCTCGTATCGACCAACGGGGTCGGCCCCTTCGGAGGAACATATATGTATGGCAATTCGCTGGTGATCAATCCCGAAGGGCAGCTTCTATGGGAAGCCGGCCCTCAGGAAACCCTCGCTACGGTCACCCTTGACCTGGATCTGGTTTCCCGCTCACGGGAATATGGAACGATCTTCATGGATCACTATTTACAGCATCTGAAGGAGTACGCCTTCCCGATGCCTTATGCGAATAATCTGTCCGAAGCGCCTTTATACAAGACTCTGGGAGCGGCGCCCAGGAATGTCGCCCAATATGAGACACAGGTAGAGAAAATCGGATCTCTGAACGTTGGAAAATCCTCTCCGGAGGGTCCGCTGCCGGAGGAACTGGAGACCGCGCTGAGCGCTTATCTGGAAAAACATAAAGAATGATTAAGATGCAGGAAAGCCCGCGGTGATGCGGGCTTTCCTGCTGATAAATTAAGTTACTCATTCATAACGACTATGGTATCGATGGTCTCATCGCCGCTGTCGGCGGTTACCGTTGTGAACCGGATCACATCTCCGGCCGCCAGGTCGGACAGGTCGATTGCCTTTGCGGAATCTCCCGTTCCTTTCATGACGGTAACATCACCGGAGAGGTTGTATATAACCTCTTCCCCTGTAAACTTTAAGTTATTGATATCCCATTTCTGCTGTCCGGACCGGGACTGATCGCCGTCAGGCGCACCGTTGGTTTTCGGCGGCGCTCCTGTTCCGTCAACTGCTGCACCGGAAGTTGGTGCCACGCTGTCGGGTTTGCCGTCGATAGCCGGAGGCGTTCCGCCTCCCCCAGGTCCGCCGTCGATAGCTGGAGGCGTTCCGCCCCGGTTATTGCTCGTCCGGTCCGCCAGGACCACGGTGAGCTGGTCGCCATTTAAAGAGACCACCTTGGCTATGGTTCCCTTCCCGCCGTGAAACGCCTGTTGTCCGCCGTTTTGCTCCTGCTTTGAAGGAGTGCTGTTTGAGGCTGCTGTTTTATCCGCTCCGCAGCCGGCGAACGATGCGGCGACCAGAGCTGCTGCCAGGAAACAGGCTATCGTACGAATTTTTTTCATTTCTGTCATCCCCCTCTTTTTGGATAAAGATTCCATTGATCCAAACGCCATTATTATAGGCATTTTTTATGACGGCCTTGTGAAGAAGCTGTGTTTTATTGATAAACGAATTTTTTTATGTGTCAACCACGTAACTCTCACCT
>DLFX01000259.1:35152-43325 GCA_002482405.1 Firmicutes bacterium UBA7709
AAAGGTTGAAAGAGAAAGGAGCGGTCGAGAAAGCGGTCTCGACGGAGAGTTTAAAAGGGATAGCTTCAAAAATAAGAGGTTCCGGAGCAGCTTCTAAAGTCTGGGGAACGGTTGAGAAAATCCCTTTGCTTAGGAGGATAAACCGTTTGAGCGTGAAAAAACGCAGACTCATTTTTTCTTTTGTTCTTTTGGCCGTCATTATTATCGTCGCGGCCGTCGCCAGCGGGTTTCTGAAAGGGAANNAAGCTTTGACCTACACCGAATACAAGGTGGGCAAGGGGGACGTCTCCGTAACCATCAGCGGCTCGGGCGCGGTAGAGCCCAATGCGCAGTACAGCGTAATTTCTCTCGTAGAGGGAGATGTTCTGGAGGATACCTTTAAAGAAGGCGATACGGTTTCAAAAGGGGCGTTGCTATATAAAATCGATTCCTCCGACATGGAAAAGACCCTGGAAAAGGCAAACATCGGTTATGAGAAAGCCAACATGAGCTATCAGGACAGCCTGGACGCATATAACGGCCTCAACGTAACGGCGCCGATCTCAGGGCGTATCACGGAAATTCTGGTGGACAAAGGGGATAACGTGCAAGCGGGGTCAAGGATAGCGACCATCGTGGACGACAGCTATCTGACGGCTAAAGTTGCCTTCGGCGCGGGAGACGCGGGAAGCCTTTATGTGGGGCAGCCCGTTGACGTGACGGCGGAAAACACTTTCGAGGTGCTCAAGGGAACCATCAGCAGCATACGCAGCTCCAAAAGAGTTTTGGACGGATATGTGGAGGTCACCGACGTGGAGGTGACGGTCAAAAATCCGGGAGCCTTGGAAAGCGGGACCTACGTCACCGTCAACGCGGGAGGGATCGACTGCTATGAAGGCGGCGCGCTGGAAGGCAACACGGAGAAAATCGTTACCGCAAAGATCTCCGGAATGGTCTCCAAGGTCGTGGCTTCGGCAGGGGAATATTTGAACCGCGGAGATACCATCGTGAGCCTCACCAGCGATTCCGCCGACAACAGTTTGAAATCCAGCGAGCTGTCGCTTCAGGATTCAAAGCTTTCCTATGAGAGCACCCAGGAGCAGCTGGACAAATACAGCATCACCGCCCCGATTTCCGGCACTGTGATCGAGAAGGACATCAAGGCCGGAGACACTCTGGAATCCTCAAATGCCGGGTCGACGACCCTCTGTGTCATAGCCGATATGTCGGTGATGAAATTCACCATTAACGTCGACGAGCTGGACATCGCCAGCATGAAAGAAGGTCAGGAGGTAAATATTACGGCGGACGCTCTGAGCGGCAGGAAATTCACCGGTCATGTAAACAATATCGGGCTTCTCGGAACCACATCGGACGGGGTCACATCCTACCCGGTGGAGATCGTCATCGACGACGGGCAGGACCTATGGCCGGGCATGAACGTAACCGCGGAAATCGTCGTCAACTCCGTTGAAAATGTGTTGAAGGTGCCCGTATCGGCGGTCAATAGGGGAAATACCGTTCTGGTCAAGGGTGCGGCAGGCTCGGAGGATATCGACCAGAGCAAAGCGCCGGATGGAGCGAAATATGTCCGGGTCGGCCTGGGTCTCAACGATGAATCCTACATTGAAATCACAAAGGGCCTTTCCGAAGGCGATACCGTTCTGGTGCCGGTGATACAGGGCAGCGATAAAGAAACGACCCAAAGCCAGGGCAATATGTTCGTGATGCCGGGCGGCGGAATGCCTGCCGGAGGTCCGCAGGAGGGTGGATTTACAAGGAACGGCGGAAGCGGAGGAGGAAATTCCGGCAACTGGAACAGGGGAACCGGCAGCAGTGGAAGCGGAACCGGAAACAGCGGCTCCGGCAGCGGAAACGGCGGCTCCGGCAACAGAACGCAGGGGAATTAAGATGGGCGTTATGATACGATTTGAAGACGTCTGCAAGATCTATAACATGGGCGACAACGAAGTTCGAGCTGTCGACGGAATTACGCTGGACATCCGGGAAAAGGAAATGGCCGCCATCATCGGCCAGTCCGGCTCCGGGAAGACGACCTGCATGAACATCATCGGCTGTCTGGACGTTCCCACCAGCGGAAAGTATTATCTGAACGGAAGGGATGTAAGCCGCCTTTCGGACGATGAGCTGGCCGAAATCCGCAACGGAATGTTGGGATTCATCTTCCAGCAGTATAACCTCATTCCCAAGCTGAATGTGCTGGAAAATGTAGAACTCCCGTTGGTCTATAAAGGGATCCATGAGAGGGACCGGGCCGCGATTGCCCGGGAGGTTTTGAAAAGAGTCGGTTTGGAGGATAAGATGAACAATCTGCCGTCTCAACTGTCCGGGGGCCAGCAGCAAAGGGTCTCCATTGCGAGAGCCCTTGCGGGCAACCCCTCTCTCATATTGGCGGATGAGCCCACCGGAGCTCTTGACAGCCGGACTGGGCAGGAGATCCTGGAATTTCTCCAACGCCTCAATGAAGAGGGAAATACCATCGTTCTGATCACCCACGACATGAGCGTTGCGGAAAAAGCGAAGCGGATCATCCGGATTTCCGACGGAAAAATCGTCGAAGATTCCGGCCATGGATTGGGGGGAAGCGCATGAATTTCAAGCAATCCTTCAAGCTTGCCATCAAAAGCCTGAAATCCAGCAAGATGAGAGCATTCCTGACCATGCTCGGCATTATCATCGGCGTTGCTTCCGTGATCATCCTGGTGAGCCTTATGAACGGCCTTTCCAACGAAATGACCTCGCGATTCGAGAGTATGGGAACCAACACCATCACTGTCAACGTCATGGGCAGGGGAACCAACCGGCATCTGGATGTGAAGGATGTGGAAGCGCTGGTGAAGGAAAATCCGGATTATCTGGATAAGTACAGCCCGAGGGTTACCGCCTCCGTTACCGCAAAATACGATACCGAATCGGTGGATACCACCATAAGAGGGGTAAATGAAGAATACGACGATATGCAGGATGTCGCCGTCACCAATGGGCGGTTTATCCAATACATCGATTCGGAGCGGAGGCAGAAGGTCTGTGTCGTAGGCACTTACTTGGTGCAGGAATTGTTCGGAGGCGGAAACCCGGTGGGGCAAAGCATTAAAATCAACGGGTCCTATTACAAGGTGATGGGGGTGCTGAAGGAGACCGCCGATTCGGAGGAAAGCTCCGAGGACGACGTCATATACATTCCTTACACCACGGCCACCAGGCTCACCGGAAACGCCAACATCAGCAGTTATTACATCACTGCCGTGAATACGGATAATATAGAGACCACTATGGCCATCATTAAAAATAAGCTTTACTCGGTCTTTGGGGATGAAAACGCCTATCGGGTCACCAGCATGTCGGAAATGATCGACATGGTGGATGAGATGACCAGCTCCATCGCGCTGGTGCTGGTAGGAATCGCGGGAATCTCTCTGGTGGTGGGCGGTATCGGCATCATGAACATCATGCTGGTCTCCGTCACGGAGCGGACCCAGGAAATCGGCATCAGAAAATCTCTCGGGGCGAAAAGGAAAGATATCATGCGGCAGTTTATCATAGAAGCGGCAACCACCAGCTCGGTGGGAGGAATCGTCGGGATCATAGCGGGCATCGGAGCGGCTTACGCGGCGGGAGCCTTGATGGGCATGTCCGTGGCGCCTTCATGGAACGCGGTGGTCATCGCCTTTTCCGTATCGGTAGGGATCGGCATGATCTTCGGCTATTATCCCGCCAACAGGGCGGCAAAGATGAACCCCATCGACGCGTTACGGCACGAATAGCCATATCTTAGCTACCGTTACAATTTAAGGAGGAAAAAATGACAAAGAGAAAGGACAAAATGCGGGTATGCATATCCGTTTTACTGGTGACCGTGCTTTTGGCTGCCAACGGTGCGGCGTTCTCATATGCCGCTGATTCCGGGACCGGCACATCTGCCGGCGTTTCCGGCGCGAGTACGGCGGCCATGCTTCTGGCTTCCATGGGGGTGATCAGCGCCGACAGCAGCGGTGGATATAACCTTTCAAGCACGGTGACACGGGCGGAATTTGCCAAGATGATCGTGATGGCGTCCAGCTATAAAGATCTGGTTCAAACCGCGTCCTATTCATCGCCGTACAAGGACGTTCCGGCGAAGAACTGGGCCGCGCCGTACATCCGCATCGCGGTGTCCAAGGGTCTGATGTCCGGATACAGCGACGGAACCTTTCGGCCCGACGGCATCATAACCCTGGAACAGGGCGTCAATAGCGTGCTGAAGCTTCTGGGATACAGCCAAAGCGATTTCGTAGGGGCTTTTCCTTATGCGCAGATGAATGTTTACAGCAACAGCGGGCTTTCCAAAAATATAGCCGGCGGCATCGGTTCCTATATGACAAGGGGTGACGCCGCAAACCTGATCTACAATCTGATGAGCACCACCTTAAAAGACGGAAGCAAGACCTATGCCGAAAGCCTGGGTTATTCCCTCAACGCCAGCGGCGAGGTGGACTATGCGGGAATTATCAACGACAACATGAACGGTCCATATACAGTCAGATCCTCGGGCTGGGCCAACGACCTGGGGCTATCCGCCTCTGGACTCACCGTCTATAAAAACGGCAGCGTAGTGACGGCTTCCGACGTAAAACCCTATGACATCCTGTATTATTCCCAGTCAAAGGGAACAGTATGGGCTTATGACGATAAAGTGACGGGTATTTACCAGAAAGCGTTGCCGAGTCAGAACGCGGTGACCTCGGTAACCGTTTCGGGTTCGGAGTATCAGCTGGAATCCGCGGCGGCCTTCTCGGCGCTGTCGTCGACGGGAACCCTGAAAATAGGGAGCCCTGTCACTCTGCTGCTGGGTAAAAACGGCGGGGTGGCAGATGCGGTTTCCAGCGCATTGGTCAATGAAACGGCTATCGTCTACGTCACGGAAACCGGAACCAAGACCTATGAAAATTCCGACGGAAGTCAGTATACTTCCAGATATATAAAGGGCGTCAAGCCCGGCGGATCTGAGATCGAATATGCCGTGGACCAGACATGGATCAAGGTGGGGACCCTGCTGAAAATTGACTTTGATTCCGACGGCAAAATGAATATCAGCTCCGTTTCCTCTGAAGGAAGGATTTCCGGCAAGGTGGATCCGGACCTTTACACCATAGGAACGACAAAGATCGCGGCCAACGCGACGATCTGGGATGTCAGCCTCGGAAATTATACGGCGACATCTCTGGCACGGCTTGCCGGAGTGACCCTCAAAAGCGGCGACGTGCTGTATTACGAGGCGTCGGGCGGGACGGCAAACCTGCTCATCCTGGATGACGTCACAGGGGATACGGCAAAATATGGGATACTGACTTCCGCAAGGTCCGACAGTGACAGTGAGAGCGATTCATCTTCATCCTCGTCCGCTTCATCAGGTTCGAATTCCTATACCTAGCTGATCGGAGGAGTATCTTCCACCTTTACGGCAAGCGGCGTCCTGGGCGCCAAAACAGGGCCGGCGAAGCTTTACGGGGAAAACGGCAAGATCAGCATGGCCCGCAACCTGAACAGCCTGATGAGTACGAGGGTCGCTACCTTTAGCAGCACCGAGGTCACAGCGGATACCGACATCGGCACATACCCGATCTCCTCAGATGTGACCGTCTATTCAAACACAGGCGGCGTCTATAAGCTCTCCACCATGAGCGACGCCCTGGCGGCCTTCAATTCGAATAAGCTGGTGACCTTCTATTATGACAAAGATCCTGATGAGGGAGGCTGTATCCGGATTATCGTTTATTGACACACACATCTGGCGCTCTGCAGACCTATCAAGAGCTTCAGAGCGCCGCCTCACTTTAAATAAAATCTTGCGGAGAGCCGCGGCCTGTTTCGGGCCGCGGCTTTCCGCATTTTGCCTGCCCTCGCCTCGCCGCTTGCCTTGGCTCTTGGTGTGCAAAATTTTCGAAATAGGACAAAAAGAATGGGTTTCAGGGATCGACCGGGTAGAATGATGACGCAAAACCCACGGTTTTGCCACATTTTCCGTCCTAAACCGAAAAAAGTGTGCAGCCGAGCAACTCCTTTACGATCCCGGCGGTTTACATTTGATTGGATCTTTTGATTCGATCTTTCGCTCATCTGGCCGGCGTTCATTCCACAGACCGGTTTTCGCTTGGCAGCAGCGCCCTTACGAGCGCATGCATCTCGTCAAACCTCTTTGTGCGTATTTGTATTCGCTTCCCAAGGCGAGCCGCAAGGTTGTAAGCAAAATCCCTGCAGGCGTCTCCGTCATACAGTTGCACGGTATTTAGATGCATCACATTGATGCCCAGTCTTTCAAGTATTGCCGACCGAATCACGTCTTTTTTCTGTTCCGCAGGACTGCTATGGTAAGCAAAACTGTCATATTCGACTGCTAATTTCGCTCGCTTATAATACAGGTCCGTATAGCAGCGGTTTTGTCCAAGACGCATCCGTGCTTCCCTTTTCAGCTGTATCTCATAATTGAAAATGGCGTCGCCAAGCCCGTATCCTCCCAAAGCACACGGCAGTGTCAGGATCATATAAGCGATGGATTCCATAATTGACGCAGAACCGCCTTCTATATATTTCAACGCGCGAAGAGCTTTTTTATGTCCCTTATATCCCGGAGTTTTTATGAGAAATGACTTGAGCTTTTGCTTTGTTGTGATTGCGTCCATAGGGCGGCCGGGAGGATGCGAACAAAGCTGCAAGCCCAGCAGAATGAGCCGGTGGATATCCAATTTACAAGCCAGTTCCAAAAACAACAGCTCCGGCGATGAAGCCGCCTCTCCTTTTCGGTTTACAACGGCTCCGGCGGGGAGGGCAAGCTCGCGTGAATGCACTAGCTTGCCATTATTGCGGAATCTCATATTTTGCTCAAAAACAGTAATATCCTCCAGCTCAATTTCATCAAATTTAAACCCGAGTACGATTTCAATATACGGGATGTCCCACACTTTTGCAGCAGAAAAGTGGCTTAAATACTCTTTCATGTGGCTATGATACAATAAAACATCTAAAGATTCAACAAAATAAAGAAAAAAATAAATTTTATGGATTAATTACTATATTTTATATAATGATTTTAAATATTCTCAAGGATTGCATACTATATAGCAAGCAGAAAATTTACCGTTGCCAGGAAGATTATGCTAAAATATTTTTGATGAAAAGTTTCTTAGATCGCAGTTTGTGGGTATCATAGAATAATTAATAATATGTTGGGGGGTTATCGGTATGTATCAGGCAGAGAAAATGCTGAAGCACTGGCTGGAGCAGGAGGACCTGGACAAGGCTCTGAAAGACGAGCTTTTGAACATCAAGGATCAGGAAGAGATCAAGGACCGTTTTTACAGGGATCTGGAGTTTGGAACCGGAGGCTTGAGGGGGATTCTCGGAGCGGGCTCCAACAGAATGAATATTTATACTGTTAGAAAGGCGACCCAGGGCTTTGCCGACTATATCAATCTCCATTACGGACCGGAAGGTGAGAAGTATTGCGGAAAGACGCCTGTTGCGGCTATTTCCTACGACAGCAGGATCAATTCCCGGCGCTTTGCGGCGGAAGCAGCCTGCGTTCTCGAGGCCAACGGGATCAAATCCTATATTTATAAGGAGCTCATGCCGACTCCCGCGCTTTCCTTTGCGGTCCGGCATTTCGGGTGCTGCGCGGGGATCATGATCACGGCGAGCCACAACCCTTCGAAATATAACGGGTATAAGGCCTATAACGCCGAGGGGTGCCAGCTGACCCTTGACGAGGCGGAAGAGGTGCTTTCGATGATCGAAAGGCTCGACCTTTTCAGTGACGTTAAAACCATTGCGGGAGACCTGGATCTGGATGAACACCTGCCGGTGGCTATGTATGCCGCCGATCAGAATGGCAAGACCCTCATCGAACCGATTGCTGATGAAGCGATAGAAGCATATCTTTCCGCGGTGCTGGCAGAAAGCACCGGCGTCGACTGTTCGGACCTGTCCGTGGTATACACCCCGCTCAACGGAACGGGCAACGTTCCGGTCAGAGCGATTCTGGACCGGATCGGCGTAAAGCAGGTGCATGTGGTAAAGGAACAGGAATTGCCCGACGGCAACTTCCCCACCTGTCCCTATCCGAATCCGGAAAAGAAGGAAGCGCTGGCGCTGGGACTTGCCCTTTGCGACCGGCTGGCGGAGGAGGGGAAGGCCCCCG
>DLFX01000261.1:0-2250 GCA_002482405.1 Firmicutes bacterium UBA7709
GTCATATTTATTTATGTTATTATATTCGTTTTCTTACGAAAATACAATCGAATACGGCTAGATCGGCCCGTTTGTTCCAAGATTGCTCTGAAATTCCCTGCATGAGATCCCCTATTCAGATTACTTGTTTGCTAATTATTACCGATTGGTGTATACTACTTATTAATTATGTTTTAGCTAGTAAAAGCGGATAAAATATCCCTCAAGTCAATAANNGGAGGTTTTCATATGAAATACAATTTGACTATCAACATGAAGAGCGGAAAATACCCGGTAATCATCGAAAGCGGTTCCTTTCAAACCATAGGAAATATTTTGGGCGAAAGCTTCGCCGGAAAAAAGATCGCCTTGATCACGGACGAAAATCTACATATCATCTATGGGGATTTTCTTCAGAAGCAGCTGGACGCTTCCCAATGCCAATGGGAGATCATCGCACTGCCCGCCGGGGATACCAGCAAATCCTTCGATTCCCTCATGACGATCTACAAGCGGCTCATCGATTTTCAGCTCACCCGAGACGATGTGATCGTATCGCTGGGAGGAGGCGTCATCGGCGATGTTTCCGGATTTGCAGCCTCAACCTTCCTGAGAGGCGTGGATTTTGTCCAGATCCCTACCACTTTGATCGGACAGGTCGACAGCAGCATCGGCGGAAAAAACGCGGTGAATCTTCCGGAGGGAAAAAACCTCGTCGGAACCTTTTACCAGCCGGCCTGCGTTTACATCGATCCCGATTTCATAAAGACCCTTTCGGATTACAATATGGCCGACGGGATGGCGGAAGTCATCAAATATGCCTGCGTCGCCGACGCCGACCTGTTTTCAGACCTGATCCGCATGAGCAACTACCGCGACGCGGAGCTCATCGAGTCCATCATATACCGCTGCTGCCTGATCAAAAAGCAGATGATCGAGCAGGATGAAAAGGAGCAGGGAATTAGGATGCTCACAAATTTCGGACATACCATCGGCCATGCCATCGAAAACCTGTACGATTACAAAACCTACGGACACGGCCAGGCGGTGGCCGTCGGCATGCAGACCATAACCGAGCACAGCGAGGCTATGGGTCTGACCGCCATCAACACCTCCGCCATGCTGAAGGAGCTGCTCGAGGAGTACGGGCTTCCCACCGAGCTCCCCGACGGGATCGACAAGGAGCTCCTTGCCCGGACCGCCATGAAGGACAAGAAGCGCCGCGGAAATAAGATGAACCTCGTCCTGATAGAGAAAATAGGAAAAGGGTACGTATATCCTATCGAAAAGGCTGAAATCATAAAGTTTATCAGCTGATAAGGCTTTTATAAATTATTACAGTGGAGGTCGAAGCAAATGATGAAACTGGGCCTTGTGGGAGAAAAGCTTTCTCACAGCCAATCTCCCCAGATACACGAAGAAATTATGAAGCAGAGAGGGATCGAGGGAACCTATGAACTCCTGGAATTTCCAAAGGAAACCTTCTCCAGGAATTTCAACGCGCTGAAGGACGCGGGCTACCGCGGAGTCAATGTCACGATTCCCTATAAGGAAACCGTCATCCCCCTCCTGGACGACATCTCACAGCAGTCCAAATATATCGGCGCCGTCAACACGGTGCTGTTTGAAAACGGCCTTGCCAAGGGCTTCAATACGGATTATGACGGCTTCCTGTCGCTGATCGAGCATAACAATATTGCCGTAAAGGGCAAGGAAGCTGTGATTTTAGGCTCGGGAGGAGTAGCGAAAGCCGTTGTGAAGGGCCTTCTGGATCTCGGAATCTACGATCTCACCATCGTGAGCAGAGGAAAACAGAACTTTCATGGAAACTATACCATTTCCTATGAATTTTTCAGCGAAGCAAATATCAAGAGCGACCTGCTGATCAACTGCACCCCGGTAGGGATGTACCCCTCTGAAAACAATACCCCTATTCCAAAGAACTGCATCAACGCGGATATCGTGATCGATATGATTTACAATCCGGCAAAGACCCTGCTTTTAAAGTATGCCGAAGAGCTCGGGATCCGCGGCGTCAACGGCAGCTACATGCTGAAAGAGCAGGCGGTAAAAGCACAGGACATCTGGACCGGCGTCGAATCGAGATAAGACGCCGGAAGCATCTCTAACCTCTAGGTAATCAAATATTTTTCCAGCTTCCGCTTCAGGGCAAATCTGCTGATTCCCAGCATTTCCGCCGCCTTGGACTGATTTCCCTTCGCTGTTTCCAACGCTTTCTTCAGGTATTTCTTTTCTATTTCGCTCAGTCTG
>DLFX01000261.1:2256-3795 GCA_002482405.1 Firmicutes bacterium UBA7709
TTCAGCCGGAAGAATATCCAGCTCCGGCGGTAAATTTTCGGTTTCTTCAACCACATGATTCTGAATTTCAACAGGCAGATTTCTGCTTGAAATCCAGTCTTCGCTGTTCAGGATCACGATGCGTTCTATTACATTCTTTAGTTCTCTGACATTTCCCGGCCAGGAATAGGCAAGCAGCTGAGACTTTGCGGCGCTATCGAATCCTTTGATGGATTTTTTGAAAACAATATTGTATTTATCTAGAAAATGCTGTGCAAGCAGCAGGATATCGTCTTTCTTTTCCCGCAGAGGAGGCGCCTCGATTGGAACGACATTGAGCCGGTAATATAAATCTTCCCGAAACGTCCTCTCCTTCACCGCCGCCTCCAGGTTTTTATTCGTGGCGGCGATCACTCTGATATCCACCTCTATATCTTCGAGCCCGCCGACTCTCCGAAACTTTCTCTCTTCCAGAACGCGAAGCAGCTTGACCTGTATCTCCAGCGGGATTTCCCCAAGCTCATCCAGAAACACAGTCCCTCCGTCTGCAATTTCAAAGAGGCCCTTCTTCTTTGCCGTCGCGCCGGTAAAAGCGTTCTTTTCAAAGCCGAAAAGCTCGCTTTCCACCAACTGCGCCGGCATGGCGCTGCAATTTATTTTCAGGATCGGGAAATCTTTTCTCACGCTTTTTTTATGGATTGCGTCGGCGATCAGTTCTTTCCCCGTCCCCGTCTCTCCCTTGATCAAAACCGTCACATTGTCATTTTGGGATAAGATATTGATTTTCTCATAGACGTCCTTCATCTTATCGCTCTGGCCAACCATGTTTTCAATATGGCATTCATCCCTCTTTTCAAGGATCAGTATCTTATTTTTTATTTTATAATTCTGATACGCCCTCTCCAGGATAAGTTCGATCTCTTCCAGTTCAAAGGGCTTGTTGATATAGTCAAAGGCCCCTTTTTTTATGGCGGAAACCGCGCTGGCAATATCGCTGTACGCAGTCATAACAATGACCTCCACATCATTGTCAACTTTTTTGATATCACCGATCAAATCGATCCCGTTTTCCGCGCCGAGCCTCATATCCGTCAGCGCAATATGCGGCTTAAAAGAAGCGATCAGCCGCAGGGCATCCTTGCTGTCCACCGCTGTCGCAACGTCATATCCGATATCGGTAAGCCCTGCTTCCAGAGACTTTCGAATCATAATCTCATCATCAATGACCAGAACCTTCGTTTTCATTTTCAACCCTCCAATATTCCGGAAGCGACACCTTGATTTTCGTCCCCTCTTTTAGGACGCTCTCAATCTCTATTTTTCCATGATTTTCTTCTACCAGCTTTGCCACAACTACCAGCCCCAGCCCGGTACCTTTGACCTTTGTGGTAAAAAATGGATCAAATATCTTTCCCAGGATTTCCGCCTCGATCCCTGCTCCATCGTCCTCAAAACTGATCTGGATAAAGGATACATCGTCGATGAAGGCACGTTTTACCTCAATTGTTAAATGTCCTTTCGGTTCCATGGCTTCTATGGCGTTTGTGATGATGTTTAAAA
>DLFX01000261.1:3800-14854 GCA_002482405.1 Firmicutes bacterium UBA7709
AAAATCTGCTCCACCTGTCTCTTGTCGACAAACACCTGAAACGGCTCATCCGCCGTCAGCGCGACGGAAATGCTTTTCACAACGATTTCTTCCATTGCCAGGTCCAGTGATTTTTTTATAATATCTTTGATTTCCGCCTTTTCCCGTATGGTCTGCTTCGGCCTTGAAAAATCCAGCAGGTCGGAGACCAGGCTGTTGATCCTGTCAATTTCAAAGGTAAGGCCCTCTATCAGCGCCTGGCTGGCAATCTCGTTCCGCTTGACTTCCCTGTGCTTGATGACCTGAAGGCCGGTTTTCAGGCCGGTGAGCGGATTTCTTATCTCATGGGCCAGCCCCGCGGCGAAATGGCCGACGGACGCCAGCCGGTCCACGCGGATAATATTGTTTTCCAATACCTTTCTCTCAGTAATGTCGTTGAAACTGCATATGGCTCCATAGACAGCTCCGTCTTCCTTCTTCAGAAGGGAGGTGATCACATCGATATAAATAGCCTTTCCGGCAGAAACGTTGATCGAGATCATTTCGTTTATGGTCTTCAGATGACTGATGGTATCGAGGATTTGGCAGTTTAAAGTTTCCAGGAGATTCACTTCTCCATATTTTGCAAGGATTTCATTTCCGGCCATATTGATCGTTACCATTTTTCCGTTGTTATCGGTCGTCATGATTCCGATATCGATGCTTTTCAAGATATCCTCGTTAAATTTCTGCATCTCGATCAGCTTCCCGGTGCTGGCGTTGATCTGATCGACCATTCGATTGAAGGAATTTGCCAAAACTCCAATCTCATCCCCCCGCAGGATATTTACCTTTTCCTCAAGATTGCCGATTTCAATTTTTTTGCATATCTCAGCAAAATATTTAATGGGCTTGGAAATATTATGGGCGATAAAGATGATGGCCTGCATGGAAAGGACCAGAAAGATGATGGCAAGAAGCATGGTGTATTTCTGGATCGTGATCAGCTCTTCCGGAAAAAGCGATTTGTCGACTCCAAAGATGACGGTCCAACCCCACGGCCTAAAATCGGCAAAGATATAGCGCATCTTTTTTTCATCCAGCACGCCGCCTTTATTTTCCGCGGTCCTTTGCTTCAAATCCTCGGGAAACAGCTCGGAATTCCCCATCATGTAACCGTCGGGGCCGAGGATCGCCATGTTTTTCTCGTCAGCCTTCCGGAAATAATCCAGAGCTTTGGCTTTTCCGGTCTCCGCTGTTATCTCACCGCGCCCAACTTCCTCGTTGACGGATTCAAGATAGAGGACTGCCTCATTTAATAATTCCCGCTGTGTGTTGACCCTTTCATTGAAGAGCAGCTGGTAACCGTTCCAATAGGAGACGATCCCGAGAATGGTGATGGGCAGGATCGTGAGGATCATAAAAGGAATGAGTATTTTATTTTCTATGTCGAGTTTCAACTTCATGACAGGCTGCCTTCTCTTTTATATGTGACAGAGCTCACCGCGATAAAAACGATCAGGGAGATCACAATACTNNAAAATAAATAGACGCTACGGCGGCGATCCCGCTTATGGAAGAAGATACCGCGCCCTGCTTTGTAGCCCGCTTCCAGTACAGTCCCCCGTATATGGGCCACATGAAGGTTACCGCCACGATGCTCCAAATGTAGCTGCCATAGATGAGAAGCGTTTCCAGGGGGTGAATGGACAATAATAAAGAGACCGTCCCTGCGATGAAAATGATGATCCGGTTCAGGTTCAGAAATTTTTCATTTGAGATATTCTTTTTAAACAGATTGATGTAAATGTCATAGGTAAAGCTGCTGGAAAGGAGGAGCAGCTGGGAATTTGCCGTAGAAATCGCCGCGGCGATGATGCTGATAAACATGACGCCGCCAATATAGGAAGTGATTTTCGTATTGACGATGTGCGCCAGTATCTCGTCCACGGACTGAATGGAACTGGCCGCAGGCTCTATCACTCTGGAACCGAGGCCGATGATCATCAGCCCCAGATAGATGGCGCTCAGAATAAGGGTCGAAATACAAATCATCCGAATTCCCGTCGCCTTGTCTCTTGCCGAAGTGATTCTGATGATATACTGTGGATTCGCCGCAGTGCCAAGCCCCCAGGCCATACTCGTAGTAATGATCATCGCGGGGCTGAACATCCCGTTTGTGGTGGGGTCCAGCGATGCGCCATCCGTTATGGCTCCGACTCCTTCATGGATCGCCGTAATCCCTCCCAGCTCATGCAGGATGGTTACGGAAACCGCCAGCACGCCCACAATCACGACGATCATGTTTAAAGCGTCCGTCTTTGAGACAGAAAAAAGGCCGCCGAAGCCTGTGTATACGATGAACAGGTAAATCAGCAGAATGGCGACGTTATAATTGATGTCGAGAAGTTCGGAAACCACGATTCCGAAACCTTTGATCTGAATGATGATGTAAAGGACATAGCAAACCACGGTAACGGCTCCGGCAAAGGCCTGGTAGTTCCTGCTGGAGTATCTTATCCTGAGATAATCCGATACCGTAACAATATCGTATTCTTTGATTTTATAAGCCACAAAAACCAGGCAGGAAGCGCCCAGGAGCCATCCGATCACGGAATATAACAGCGTGGAATAACCGAACTGATAGACGGATCCTGTCACGCTCTGCATGGATACGGCGCTGAACAGCGTCGCCGTAAATGTTGATACGCTGACAAAAAGCCCCAGACTGTTTGCCGCCACACAAAAATCTTTGATGCTGTTGGTCTTCTTAAACCCGCTCTTGCCCCAGAACAGTAAGACGAGAGTGTAGAGTGTAAAGTACAGCATATAAATGATAACTCTGCTCATTTCACTTCCCCGCCTCCCGGTGTTTCAATATCAGGGCGATCACAGAAGGAAAAACCGAAGCAAGCAGATATAAGCCGCCGACGATGATCCAGGTTTCAAGAGGAAGACCCAGGATGGTTTGCACTTCCATATCTCTATCCTTTCCTAGAAAAATCCATAAATAAGTATTACATATTTTTTTTGTTTTGCCTATCCCTTTTTCATCTACCGGCCTCCGCGAACGTCATATGCCCTCGGCAGGTGTGCGGTTCCGAACTATTTTCTAATTAAAAACCATCATTTTGTGCGATACCGCTCAATTTCTATTGAGCGCATATGAACCACGCACCGATATCGTTTGAAAATTAGTATTGGCATTACTCTTGCTTCTAGTATTAAGTTGCAATCATATGCAAATTAAAATAGTCGAATGTAAAAGGAGGAAAGACAATGTCAAAGAAAAGAGAGTATGGTCAGGAGCAGCCCCATCTGCCTCTTGGTCCTTTCAAAATCCGTGTTCCGTTCTATCATTACCGTTTTGAATGGGCGGACTATCTTCAGGGCTTACTCATGTGCGCGGTATGCCTCAGCGCGATTCCAATGCTTCAGGAATACCTGGGAATGTCCTTTGAGGTCGCCCTTGCGGTGGTCGTGCTGAACGGTATCCTGTACTGCGCTCACGTGTTTCTGGGAGATCCGGTAGTTCCCGGATGGGTCACCCCGGCGATTCCGCTGCTGATGCTGTACGTCAGCGGGTTTGAAATGGGGACGCCAAGGATTCAGGCCCTCATAGCCTTTGAGCTTTCCCTGGGACTTTTGGCCGTCATATTAGGGATCACAGGGCTCGGAAAAAAACTGATCGCACTGGTTCCCAATGCGATGCAGGCCGGATTGATCCTCGGCTCCGGCTTTGCTGCGGTTATGGTCATCTTCAATAAAGGACAGCGCTTTGATACATACCCCATCACCATAACGGTTTGTATCGGCATCGGATTCTATCTGCTGTTCTCAAACCATTTCAAAAGCATTGCCCAGAGAAATGTCGTTACAAGGACCTTATCCAACCTGGGCATTCTGCCGATCATGGTATTGGCTGTGATCCTTGGGCCTCTCGTGGGCGAGACAGAGGTCCCCGTCATCGAGTGGGGAATTTCCGCTCCGGCTTTCGGAGAGCTGTTTCACAACTGGACCTTCTTCGGCGTCGGGTTCCCTTCCTTTACAATGTTTATCAGCGGTCTTCCGATGGTGTTTTCCGCTTACGTCATCCTGTTCGGGGATATGATCCAGTCTCAGGCTCTCCTTGAGGACGCGGGGAAATACCGTCCCGATGAACACATCGACTACAACCCCAACCGGTCGCATATCATCTTCGGAATGCGCAACATCATCATGTCTGTCTTAGGGCCGGATCTCACCATGTGCGGGCCCCTGTGGGCCGCAATGCAGGTCGTTGTCTGCGAGCGCTTCAAGCATGGCCCGAAGGCGATGCAGTCCATCAATTCAGGCGCGGGCTCCTTCCGTTTCGGAACCCTGACAGGATATTTCATCCTCCCCATCGTAACGCTGGTGAAGCCGATCCTCGGGGTCGCCCTCGCATCGACCATGCTGATACAGGGATACGTATCCGTACGCGTAGGCGTCATGAAAGCCAGAACCTTTAACGACCTGGGGATAGCCGGCGTTATGGGCGCCGTTCTGGCAACCCGGGGAGCCGCCTGGGGCCTGGCTGTCGGAATCGTGCTCTGCCTCTTGATCCAACTGGGCAACGTAAAGAAATATGAAGACTATATCTATGAATCCAATGATGAAAAAGATTTCAACAGCAACGGCGCAAAAAAAGAAGAAGAACAAGAAGCGACAGCCTGATCTTTGGCTTTAGCATCTTTGTCTTTCATGACATGATTCGGAGGTTGCTATGAAAATCGTAATAGAATCAGGGGTAAAAGAATATCTGAAAAAAGCCGGAACCAATTCGTTGATCATCAACATGATTCCAAGCAGAACGAGCGCAGGCTGCGGCTGTGGAAAAACAAAGAAATTTTACGCTCCCGATATCAGACCGGCAAAAATGGAGGAGTATTTCGGAAAGGAATTTGTGGAATTCCAATCAGACGGGTTGAATGTATGGGTGTCCCGGAAAGCAGTTGAAGGATCCATTGACGATACCATTACCATTTCTGTCAGCAAGTCGCTCTTCGTTACGAGATTGGAATGTAAGGGAATCGAACTGGTATTTGATTGATGAAGGGAATGCCGGCCTGATAAGAATGCTCCGGATGTAAAAAATACATCCGGAGCATTCTTTGTCTACACCTGACCGCGTTTACTCATCAAATATCCTTTTTTCTGCAAACCAGTCCGGCCGAACAGCAAATCAGTTATATTTTTTTCAACAGGCATTCTATCTGGTACAAATTGGGGCATTCCTTATGACAGTGTAAAATCCAACATTTCCAATGTTTTCTTGATTTTTTAACTGTGAAATTTATACAAAATGCCTTGATCTCGTTGTAACAATATAGTAATATTTATCTTGTAATAAATTTGTAATAAAAGCAAGAGATAAATAGCGAGGTTACCAATGAGCATGAAGGAATCAATTCGTCAACACTTAGTCCGCGCAGTAAATGAGATCGCCAAATGGAGCAAAAAGAGGAAAATTGCCACCGCATCAGGAGTCATTGGCTGTATCGCATTGGTCGCGGTGCTGACAGCGTTCACTGGCACGGAGGTTTACAGCCTGGAAATCGCAGGCGTAAAAGCCGGCTACGTAACTGATAAGAGCATGGTCCCTCAGGCCGTAAATGAGATCACGACAGAATACGCAGACAAAGAAACGCCGCTGAATCTGCTGATCGACAAGGATGCGATCACATGCAAAGCAACGGATCTTCATCAAAAGGAAGTCACCGCTCTGACTCAAAAAGAGCTCGAAGATAAGATTATCGCCTCCAAGGCCTGCAAGGCGGACGGATGGGCGGTCAATGCAGACGGGAAAAATATTGCCGTCACATCAACGGAAAAAGGGGCCAATCAGATCCTTGACGGGATCAAGAACCATTACCTGAGCAGCGGAAGCGAACTGATTAGCGCCGACTTTAAGGAAAGCATCCTTGTGACAAAGGCTGCGGTTTCCCTTTCCGACATCATGGAACCGGACGACGCCGTATCCTATCTCATTGCGGGAAAATCCGGCACCCAGGTTTATACGGTCAAGGATGGCGATACCCTGTGGGATATCGCCGCTGCAAACGGAGTGAGCATCGATGAACTGCAGAAAGCAAATCCCGGTTTTGACCCGAATAAAATTCAGATCGGCCAGCAGCTCAACCTGTTTGCCGCAGTACCCTATTTGACCGTTGAAACAAAGGAGAGAATCACCTCTGCGGAGAAAATCGATTTTAACACCGTTTACGAAGAAACCGGCGCTCTCCTGAAAGGTCAGACAAAGGTTAAGACCCCCGGCGCTTTCGGCAGTAAAACGGTATGCGCCGAGGTCACTAAGGAAAACGGAGTAATAACCGGAACAACCGTCCTCTCCTCCGTCGTTACCGCCGAACCGAAGGATCAGGTCACGCTGAAGGGCACAAAGGAGGCGACCAGGTATATCGCAAGCAGCAGAGGCGTTGGAAGAACGGTTATTATTGCCGCCGCCGCAGGCGATGTCGTAGCTTACGCGGAGAAATTTCTGGGCGTTCCGTATAAAAGCGGAGGCTCGACTCCCAAGGGATTTGACTGCTCCGGTTTTACCCAGTACGTGATGAAGCAGTTTTCAGGAAGCCTTCCCCGCACTACTACCGGACAATATGGCAGCGGAGTACCGATAAGCAAGTCGCAGCTTAAGGCGGGTGATTTGGTTTTCTTTAAGCCTTCTTCATCCTCTTCGAAGATCAGCCATGTAGGAATTTACATCGGCGGCGGACAGTTTATCCATGCTCCCCAACCCGGAGAAAAGGTAAAGATCAGCGATCTCTCCTCCAGCTATAACGTCAGCCATTATTACGGAGCGGTTAGGGTGCTGAATTAGGCTTCCTGGCTGGACTGCCAGCCTTTTAACTCATAACGGAATAGAAGCATTGGTTTGAAGAGTATTTCATGTTTCAACAAAAGCGCCTGCCGGATTCGGCAGGCGCTCTTTTTATGGAATGTAAAAGTTATTTGGTTTTATGTTGTTTCTAGTAGAGATTTGCGAAGATCTCTCTGATCTCTTCATCCGTCAGGAACACATAGTTGTTGGCGAGAAGTCTCTGCTGGTTCTCCACTGTGGATTTGGTGAACTCGTCGATCTGAGCTTCCGTCATTCCGTACTCTCTGAGAGGCTTCTTCATGATGAGCTTGTTCAGGAATTTCTCCAGCTCGCCGTATACGTCGCCGTTGGGATCAACGCCCAGAGCGTCTGCAAATATCTTCGTAGCCTGTTTGATCTTGCCGTCGGGGTTCTTCCTGGTGTACATCTTGAACACTTCCGTGAAGAACTGGTAGTTTGCTTCGCCGTGAGCTACGTGGAACGCTCCGCCGATGGAATAGGAAAGCGCGTGAACAGCGGCGCATCCCGCATTTCCGAAAGCGATGCCCGCATAGTTTGAAGCCAGGACGAACTCCTTAAGATATTTGAATCTTTCCTCTTCGCCCTTTGCAACGATTTCCTTGTATCCGTCCATGATCATATGAATCGCCTGGAGGGAATACATCTCTGTGAAAGGCGACGCCTTCGGGGACAGATAGGATTCGATGGCGTGGATCAGCGCGTCGACGGAGCTGGTCACAAAGAACTTGTAAGGCAGTCCTTTCACTGTCTCGGGAACGAGAACGGCGATGTCCGCGTAGGTTTCTTCCACAGCGAGGCCCTTCTTGGTATGTAAGGATTTCAACTCAGCGATGGCAACGTTGGTCACTTCGCTTCCGGTTCCGCAGGTCGTCGGGACAACCACGAGCTCTTTGACCTTCTTCGGGGCTACTTTTCCCGTGAAGAGATCGACGGATTTTTCANNAGGAACATCCAGGGAAAGCACTTTGCAGATGTCGACGATGGTTCCGCCGCCGAATGCAACGATCCTCTTGAAGCTGTATTTTTTCATTTCCGCGGCGATAGCGTCGATCATTTCGTCAGAAGGCTCGCCTGCCCCGTATTTCTCCTGAAAAATAACGTTGGTTTCAATTCCGAGAGGTTTCATATAAGGGGTGTAAAGCCATTCGTTGGTCAGCACCAGATCGTCTTTGCCTACCTTGAATTCATCGTTGAATTCTTTGAACGTGTCGAAGTAAAATACTTTGGGAACAACTCTTAATGCCTGCATTTTTAATTCCTCCTTATCCTCGGGTCATAGCGGCCCATAATTAATATTTTGCGTTAAATCTCTTTTCGAACTCTTCTTTCAGTTCATCTCTCACCTGGGGATGGGCGATGTTGATCAGGTTTCTTGCCCTGTCCTTCAGCGTCTTTCCCTTTAATTCCGCGATCCCGTACTCCGTAACGATGTAATCGACGTCGTTTCTGGATGTGGTAACGGCTGCGCCGTGGTCGATAAAGGGCGTGATCTTTGAGATCAAGGTCCCGTCTTTTTTGGTTGTGCTGGAAGGCATCGCGATGACAGCCTTTCCAAGGCCGTCCAGGGACATGGCCGCGCCTCTTACAAAGTCAACCTGTCCGCCGACTCCGCTGAACTGTCTGATCCCGATGCTGTCGGATACGACCTGCCCCATGAAATCCACCGCGATGCAGGAATTGATGCATACGAGCTTTGTGTTCTGCGCCACCACCACCGGGTTATTTACGTAATCTACGGTTCTCAGCTCCAGAACGGGGTTATAGTTCGCAAAATCATAGAGCCGCTTGGAACCCATGAGGAACGTCACGGTCATCTTGCCCTTGTTTAAACCCTTTTTAGAATTGTTGACCACTCCGGCTTCGAAGAGGTCTACGACGCCGTCGGAAATCATTTCGGAATGGATCCCCAGATCCTTCTTGTCTTTCAGAGACTGAAGAACAGCGTCCGGAATCGCCCCGATCCCCAGCTGCAGAGTGGAACCGTCTTCGATGAGCTCGGCGCAGTTTCTTCCGATGGCCAGCTCTGTCTCCTCGATCTTAGGAAGGCCCAGCTCCGGCAGCGGATGAGATGTTTCAACAAATTTATCGATTTTGCTCACATGGACAAAGGTATCGCCGAATACCACCGGCACCTGGTCGTTTACTTCCGCAAGGACGATTTTAGCGGATTCGATTCCCTGCATCGTATAGTCGGAGGATACGCCGACACAGCAATAGCCATGCTCATCCGGCGGGGAAACCATGACCATCATCACATCGATTGAAAAGATTCCTTTTCTGATGTAATTGGGGACCTCATGGAAGAATACCGGAGTAAAGTCTCCGTGTCCCTGCAGGATGGAGTCTCTGGTGGAAGGGCTTGTAAACCAGCCGTTGAAGCGAAAGTGCTCCTTCATCTCCGGCTTTGAATACGCGCCTTTTCCGAGGGTCACCATGTGGCAGACCTCGACATCCTTATAGGCTGCCGCGTTGGCCACCATTGCTTCTACTAATACGGGTGGTTCTGCTACACTGTGTGCAAAGACTACTCTGTCGCCTGATTTGATACTTTTTACTGCCTCTTCTGCGCTGCATAATCTGCTTTTGTATAGTTCTCTCCAGTTCAAATGTCATTCCTCCCCATCTATTAATTCTTGAATAACTTTTTCGATGTGGCTTTCATCCCACATGCGTATGGTTTTTATTCCAGCTTTGTATTGGCTGTATGAAGCACAGCAGTTTGTGCAGCCTCCGATCACAAGCAGATAATCGTATTCGGCTCCCTCTTCGGCAGTCACAAACTCCGCCGCGTCTCCAGCCTGTTTCTTTATGGTTTCAAGGGCCTTTCCCCTGTCGTATCTGGGATTGCAGCCTCCGCAGAATTTTACGCCTACAAGCATTGGTCGCTCTCCTTAACATTCTGCCCGGCGCTTTAGCGACGTTCGGCAGAATTTATGCTGAAAAATCATGAATCGCAGATTTATAGATTTTTGTCGTATAACATTCTGCCCGGCGCTTTAGCGTCGTTTGGCAGAATCAATATTTATACCATAGAACCGCCGGATGGCTTCCGACGGTTCTATTTCTATTTTCTTTCGGTCTTCAATCAATCAAATCAGTCTTTGATACCAGCGATCACTTTTGCAAGTTCCTTCTTCTGATTGATATTTCCCTGACGGGCGATCATGATTCTCTGCGCCTGCGGAGATCCTGCGCCGTGGAGGGACTCTGTTCTGTAACCTACCGCAGAGGAACCCAGGCAGATGTTCTCGAGGAATCTCAAGATTCTCATTCTGTTTTCTGTGGAAACTCCGGGGTTAGCCACAAAGAGCTTGTTGCACCATTCGCCGATGGTCATTCCGCTCTGTCCAACCTTCAGGTCGGATTCGAAGTCCTTCTGAGAAGGCATGGTGACCATCAGGCCGCCTGCGATGTCCTCAGCAAGTCTTACGATCTCATAGGGGAATCTGGTAACGTTCTGCTTGCAGACGTTGGCCAGGAGCAGATCGATCTGATAGTTTCCTGCTTCCGTCTTGTAACCTTCCGCGGAACATGCGATACCGCAGCAGTACAGAGTTTCGTTCAGGTGAGTCATTTCGATGAGCTTATCCTTGATATGGGAAGCTTTCGCGGCTCCGTTGTAATCGGCGGCAAGAGCTGCGGCTCCGATGATGACGTCGCCTACGCCGACTTTGCATCCGCCGTAGGACTGTCTGTGATATCCCGCAAATCTTTCAACGAGCATGCCCGCGAAATCATATTCTTCACACATGAATACTCTGTCGTTGGGAATAAATACGTTGTCAAAGACTACCAAAGCTTCCTGTCCGCCGAACTTCTTGTTTCCAAGATCGATATCAGCGTTTTCTTCCAGCTTTCTCGTATCGCAGGACTGTCTTCCGTAAACCATGAAGAGTCCGGGAACGTCAGACTGGATCGCAAAGGATACCGCATACTCCTTGTCGGCTTCCGTCATTGCGATGGTAGGCATGATGAGATGTTCATGGGAGTTGATGGAACCGGTCTGATGGCATTTTGCGCCTCTGACAACGATACCGTCAGGTCTCTTCTCTACAATGCGCAGGAATAAATCGGGGTCCTTCTGCTGGCTTGGAGATGCTCCTCTGTCGCCCTTGGGGTCGGTCATAGCGCCGTCAACGGTCAAATCGTTTTCCTGGACATATTCAACATACTTTTTAAATCTTTCATGATAGTTGGTGCCATGCGCTTTCTCCAGTTC
>DLFX01000377.1:0-186 GCA_002482405.1 Firmicutes bacterium UBA7709
AGAACGCAGTTAGCGCTCAAATTTCGTTGCTCCAGGCGTGTTGCACTTTGTCAAAGGAGGGTATATGAAACGTAATATGAACAGAGCGTCCGAGCTTATTATGTCCAGCAGATCCAGCTTTGCCGCAGCTTTGTTTTTTTTCTTTCTGGGCATATCGGCGGGAATTTTCACGGAATTGATGCTGAC
>DLFX01000377.1:242-4208 GCA_002482405.1 Firmicutes bacterium UBA7709
ATCTCAGCTTTTGGGATATTTTTATGAAATCGGCGGGAAATAATCTGGGACTGCTCTTCATCATGTTTTTATCAGGAATCACCGCCATAGGATTTCCGGCCGCGCTGGCGACATTGGTTTATAAGGGAATGGCTCTGGGCTTTTCCGCGACGCTGCTGATCGAGTCCATGTCCTTCAAGGGAGTCGCCATCGTCTTTACCTCTATGATTCCTCAAAATCTGATCATCATACCCGCCATCGTTCTGGCCGGCGTGGCCGCTTTGAACGTGGCTTTCCATACCATTTCAAACCGGAGGTTCGGAATAAAAAAGAGCCTGGCGGAAAGCTCCGGCTCCTATGTGTTCATCAATCTGGTCCTCGCCGCGGCAATTCTCGGCGGCTGCCTCATCGAATCCTTTATCTCTCCATTATTGACTCGACTAATAGTATAGCCGCTATGGTCTTCGCGTCCTCAATCTCGCCGCGAAGAACCATTTTTTTCAGCTCCGGCAATTCGTATTCGTATAGTTCGATGGCTTCGTTTTCATCGAAATCCGTCTCTCCGGGGGTCAAGTCCGTTGCAAAGTAAAGATAGATCACTTCGGTGGAATATCCGATAGAGGAATAAAAGGAAGTGATGAATTCGATCTTTCCGGCGGAATAGCCGGTTTCTTCCTTCAACTCGCGTTCCGCGGTGAGCCGGTGATCCTCGCCCTTTTCGATCTTTCCCGCAGGCACCTCAAGGATCGCCTTTTCAGCCGGCTTTCGGTACTGGCGGACCATGACCATCTTCCCTTCCGGTGTGATTGCCGCCAGGGCGACGCCTCCGTTATGCTCCACGATCTCGCGGTAGGATGTTTTGCCATCCTTGACATGGACCTTGTCCCTTCTCAGGTTCAGGATCCTGCCCTCATATATCATTTCACTGGATATCGTCTTTTCTTCAAATACCATTTTTTCACCTGTTGTTTCCGGCGCGGCCGGCATCGATTCCTGCCGCAGCCATTATTTCGTCAGCACCTTTGATTTCTCCACCGCAGCGTTGAACGCCTCCACGATATTGTCATGAAAACCGTTATTCTGAAGGGCTTTCACCGATTCAACGGTGGTTCCTCCGGGGGAACAGACATTTTCTCTCAGGGTAACGGGATCAATCCCGGTTTCCAGAACCATCTTTGCGGCTCCGAGAACGGCCTGCCCCGCAAAGACCTTCGCCTGCTCCCTGTCCATACCGTTTGCGACGGCAGCATCCATCAACGCTTCGATATACATATAAGTGTAGGCCGGGCTGCTTCCGCTGACGCCGATCACGGTATCGATCAGCTCCTCCGGAACGACTTCGGCCCTTCCGACGGACCGGAACAATTTCAACACCGGTTCAAACTCCTCGTCGGTAACGTGACTGTTTCTGCACAGAGCGCTCATGCCTTCGTTTACCATAGCCGGAGTGTTCGGCATGATCCGTACGATCTTTACGCCGTCCTTTTTCATCAGCTTCTCGATATATCCCATGCTGATTCCCGCCGCAATGGATACCAGCACCTGACCGGGTCGATAAAATGCGCTGACTTCAGGAATGACCGTGTCATATATGTTGGGCTTCACCGCCAAAAGGGCGACCTCGCTTACGGCCATAAGCTTTTCAAGGCTGTCGCATCCCGTGATTCCGTCGGAATGGGAAAGGGCTCTCAATTTATCAACATCCTTGTCATAGGCGAAGACATTTTGCTTCTCCTCAGGATTAGCCGCCAGATAGCCCTTGATAATAGCCGTTCCCATGTTGCCCGTACCGATAAATCCAATTCTCACCCTCTCGCCTCCTTGCTGAAAAAAACAGTTCCCTTTTCATCGCCTTTTAAGGCATTGGTTAAAACATTCTTCCGCTTGCCGTTGACCAGCAGCATCGGAATTCCATATTGATTGACTCTGCGGGCCGCTTCGATCTTTGTCACGATCCCGCCTGTGCCAAAACTGCTTTTCCCGGTGGAATCGATTTCAGAGAGCAGGCCGTCGATATCGTAAACCTCTTCAATGAGTTCCGCGTTTTTGTCATCTTTCGGATTCCTGTCAAACACGCCGTCGATATCGCTCATCACTACCAGCAGGTCTGCGTTCCACAGGTTTGCGGTAAGCGCCCCCAGGGTGTCATTGTCGCCGATCTTGATTTCATCCACGCTCACGCTGTCATTTTCATTGATGATGGGAACCACCCCTTCATCCACCAGGGTGAACAGCGTGTTTCTGATATTGAGGGTCCGGATATGGTCTCCGAAGTCCTCTCTCGTCAGGAGCATCTGTCCCACATGAATGTCGTACTGACCGAAAAATTCCTTGTAGGCGTTCATCAGCTCCACCTGGCCGATAGCGCACAGCGCCTGCTTGTAGTTGATATCCCCTCTTCTGTTCCATTTATTGATCGCCGCAACGCCGCAGATGCCTGCGCCTGAGGATACGATGATCACCTGTTTTCCGTGATTGATCAGGTCCATCATCTGATCCACGATATTGCGGACATTTTCTTTATTTACAGATCCGTCCTCTCCGGATAACACATTGCTTCCGATTTTTATCACGATCTTTTTACTGTCTTGAATCAAGTCTCCTATTACGTTCATCTTATACCTTTAACTCCGCCTCTCCGCCGATATCTCCGCTGTATTTTCTGAAAATCGGCATGATATATTCTTCAACCAGTTCCTGTGTCTGCTCTGCCGCCCGCCCGATATATTCTCCGGGCTTCAGGAGATCCTTGATATGTTCCAGGGTAAGCCCAAAGGCGTCGTCTCCGGCGATCCGTTCCAGCAGATCGTTATCCAGGCCCTCATCCTTTACTCTGCTCCCCGCTTCCATGGAGTACTCCCGGATCTTCTCGTGGAGCTCCTGTCTGTCGCCGCCCTTTTTGACGGCTTCCATCAGGATGTTCTCCGTCGCCATGAACGGGATTTCATTCATAATATGCTGTTCGATCACCTTTTCGTGAACTACGAGGCCCGTGGAAATATTTCTGCAGATATCCAGCATGCCGTCCGCCGCCATAAAGGTCTGAGGCAGGACGATCCTCCGGTTTGCCGAATCGTCCAGGGTTCGTTCAAACCACTGGGTGCTGGCGGTGTCCGCCGCATTTCCCGCACAGTTCATCACAAACCGCGCCAGGGAAGCAGCCCGTTCGCTCCTCATGGGGTTTCTCTTGTAAGCCATGGCGGAGGAGCCGATCTGCTTTGTCTCAAAGGGCTCTTCCACTTCCTTCAGATGCTGGAGCAGGCGGATATCGTTGGTCATCTTGTGGACGCTCTGCCCGATGCCGGAAAGCATCGACAGCACCATGAAATCGATCTTCCTCGTATAGGTTTGTCCTGAAACAGCCACCGCCTTTTTGAAGCCAAGCCCTTCCACCACCATTCGATCCAGCTTTCTGACCTTTTCCATATCTCCGTCGAAGAGCTCCACAAAGCTGGCCTGGGTGCCCGTCGTTCCCTTGACGCCCAGGAGCGGCAGCTCTTCGATCAGCCGTTCGCACTCGAGGAAATCAAAGTAGAAATCCTGGAGCCAGAGGGACGCCCTCTTTCCGACAGTGGTCAGCTGCGCCGCCTGAAAATGAGTAAAGCCCAGACAAGGCATCGATTTATATTCCAACGCGAAATCGCTGATCCGGCGCATCAGATCCACGAGCTTTCCCCGGATGAGCTCCAGCGCCCGCTTCATCACGATGATATCCGTATTATCTCCGACGTAGGCGCTCGTGGCGCCAAGGTGAATGATGGGCTTTGCCTTNNGCCTTGTCTCCCGTTCCCTTTTTTCCGCGTCGGCATAATTTATTTCATCCTTGAACCGCTTCATCTCGTCGATCTGTTCGTCGGTGATTGGAAGACCCAGCTCCTTCTCCGCCTCAGCCAGAGCGATCCAAAGAACCCTCCAGGTGGTGAATTTGACGTCCGAGGAAAAGATATGGGCCATCTCACTGCTTGCGTACCTTGTAATCAATGGATT
>DLFX01000377.1:4231-5617 GCA_002482405.1 Firmicutes bacterium UBA7709
ATTCTTCAATTTTTCTCACATTTTACGGTCAAATTATATACCTGTTTTGCCTCAAAATCAAGAATAACACAAGGCGGATGTCCGCAAACAGCCGCCGGTCACCTTGTTGAAGTTATTTTCATCAGGATTCGAAAAAGGGGACTGTGCAGCGAGCACAGTCCCTAAGTAATTTTTCTTATAAATTTTGCCGGCCATAACCTATCTCGGTTCAATAATTAGCTTAATTGCAGTTCTTTCTTCGCCGTCGATCAGAATGTCCGTAAAAGCCGGTATACATATCAGATCGATACCGCTCGGCGCAACAAAGCCTCTCGCGATAGCAACCGCCTTTATCGCCTGATTCAGAGCCCCCGCTCCGATCGCCTGTATCTCAGCCCCCCCTTTTTCCCTCAAGACGCCTGCCAAAGCTCCTGCTACTGAATTAGGATTTGACTTCGCTGATACCTTTAATACTTCCATTGTTGTAACCTCCCTAAATACTTTTTAAAACTCCCTTTTGAATAGGTTTTGCTTTACTATATTCTTTGCTGACAAGCACAATCCTTTTTTTTCATAATAAAAATCGTTCGACAGACAAAAAATTTTTTGAAGAATTTTTGTCGAAGGGTTGCATTTCGTATCACAATTAGTTATAATGTGTTCGTGGTTATCCCCCTGATAACCTCATTAATCTCTAATCCCAATACCCCTTTTGAACAAAACAAACTGCTCCCCTGCGGTTTGTTTTGTTTTTTGGTTTTTTTATGGTAAAATAAAAAAAATGAAAATGCCGGAATGCCGGAATCAAAGATTCCTATTTCCACATGTCGTCTGACAGGCGTCTCGAATCAGGAGTAACAACATTCATGTATTCTACAACAGAAAGCAGCAGCGAACTCTTTTACCAATCAAATATTTTTCGCTTTTATTTCGACGGTCTGAAGTTGGGCGTCGTCGACATCGAAACGACGGGACTGAGCCCCGACCGCAGCCTGTTTATCCTCGGCGGCCTCGTTACGCCCGACTCTCAGGGGAAAAAGGCGATCCAGCTTTTGGCGGAATCAAAAGAAGAAGAACCGCTCCTGATCCGGTCGTATCTTTCCGAGCTGAAAGACCTGGATGTGCTGGTCAGCTATAATGGGGATCATTTTGACCTGCCCTTTCTGAACCAGAGACTCCGGTCCAACCATATCCCGGGGTCAGAGTTTCCCCTCGCCCTGAGCCTCGACCTTTACCGGATTCTGGACAGTCATTCCAATTTTCGAAAATTGCTCCCCAATTTAAAGCAAAAGACAGTGGAAACCTTTCTCGGCCTGTGGTCCGACAGAGCCGATGAAATCTCGGGAGCGGAAAGCGTCGAGCTCTACATGAAGTTTCTCAGGACCGGAGATACCAGCCTCAGGGATA
>DLFX01000377.1:5626-12567 GCA_002482405.1 Firmicutes bacterium UBA7709
CCCAGGCTGCTGAAGGTTTTTGAAAAACTGGACCTCCATAAAATCATGTTTCACACCGGTTTTATCGTAGCGGATCAGGGAAAAAAAGCCTATATTAAAAGCATCATCCTCCAAAAGGACGCCATTCTCGTCTCAGGCACGCATAAAAATGTTCCGATGGATTACAGGTGCTACCAGGCCAGTCATGAGGCGGCCTTTTCCGAAAAGAAGCGCGATTTCACCCTGAGGATCCCGTGGCAGAATAAAATGAACTGCGCTTACATAGATTTAGAAGAATTCTCCTACGACTGTTCCGCCCTGGAAAAATATCCTGGCTACGAGAGCGGCTACCTCCTGGTCAGAAATGACGGCGCGGTAAATTATGCAGAAGTTAACCATCTTATCAAATTATTGCTAAAAGAAATTTTGAATGAGATATGATATAATGAATTTATGATATATTTTGCGCGGCGATGCCCGCAAGATAGAATGAAGTTGATTCAAAGATATTTAAAACGAGGAAGCGATTACACTATGAAAACCCGAGCCAGGCTGGATGAGGTACACGAAAAAGCATTTCCGATCCCATTTGACGATGGATCAAAATTTGTTTTCTTTGGAGACGTACATAGAGGAGATGACAGCCTCTCCGACGAGTTTGGAAGAAACCGCCACATCTACTATCACGCGTTGAATTATTACTACCAGAACGATTTTACCTATGTCGAGGTAGGCGACGGAGACGAGCTCTGGGAGAACCCGGTTTATGAGCATATCCGTTCCGCCCACGTTTCCGTATTTGAAATGCTGAAAAACTTTCATAAGGCAAACCGTCTGGTCATGATTTTTGGCAATCACAACATGCAGCTTCGGGATCCGAAATACGTCAAGGAACACCTGTATCATACATACGATGAATATCTCGATGTAAAAGAGGATTTATTTCCCGGACTTAACGTACATGAAGCTTTGATCCTCAAACACCGGGTTACGGATCAGGAAATATTCGTCGTCCATGGACATCAGGGCGATTTGATCAACGATCAGCTGTGGAGGGTCTCTTATCTTCTCATTCGGTTTGTATGGAGGTTCCTGCACGTCATGGGCGTCAAATACGCGGCAAGCCCCGCACGGAACCGCAGCAAACGACATAAGATAGAAAAGAATTACAACAAATGGAATGCGCAGAACGACACTATGATCATCTGCGGCCACACTCACAGGCCCAAATTCCCGGCTGCAGGCGAACCCTCTTACTTCAACACGGGCTGCTGCATCCATCCCCGAGGCGTCACCTGCCTTGAGCTGATGTACGGCAAAATCATGCTGGTGTCCTGGGCGATGAGCAGCAAAAAAGACGGGACCGTCTATATCAAGCGGACGCTGGTCAGAGGCCCTGAACCGATTTCCAACTTCATGTCAAACGAGGAAAGAATGGCCAAATCGAAACAGAACTGCAATGAAAGCAGATATAAAACGATATTGAAGAAAATATCCAGTATTCTGTAATTTAAAGGCAAGTCTGGCGGTAATATGTCAAGACTGGATTAGGAAAAGATTAAAAGGAGAATATTTATGGCGGGGCTTTATGAGATAACCAGGCAGGTCAAGGCGGACAGCTTTCAGATGAGCCTGCTGGGCGAAAACGTGAGAAACAGCGCTCTGGAAGTCATCGCAAAGGAGCTGCAGAGCAAGAAGGACCAAATATTCGAGGCAAACAGGGCGGATTTGGATAAGGCGGCTGCGGCGAAGCTCGCGTCTCCTATCGTAAAGCGGCTGAAATTTGACGAGCAGAAACTGGCTGACGTCATAGGCGGAATCCAAAGTTTGATCGGCTTAAAGGACCCTCTCTGGAACAGGCTGTTGGCCCGGGAGCTCGACGACCGCCTGACGCTGTACAAGGTGACCTGCCCTATCGGCGTCATCGGCGTCATCTTTGAATCCAGGCCCGACGCTCTGGTTCAAATCGCTACCCTCTGCCTGAAAAGCGGCAATTGCGCCATTTTGAAGGGTGGAAGCGAAGCGGCAAACACCAACAGGATCTTATTTGATATCATTCATGAGGCCGGGATCAGCGCCGGCATACCCGGAGGATTTCTGACCCTGATCGAGAACCGCGCTGAAATCGACGAGCTTCTCAAATGCCACGACACCATCGATCTGCTGATTCCGAGGGGTTCCAACGAATTTGTCCAATACATCATGTCCCATTCGAAAATTCCTGTCATGGGCCATGCCGACGGCGTCTGTCACATTTATGCCGACAAAACCGCGGACCCGGCAAAGGTCGTTCTCATCGTTGTCGACGCAAAAACTCAGTATGTGGCCGCCTGCAATACCGTAGAGACCTTGCTGGTACATGAGGATGCGGCGGCGGAGCTCCTGCCAGCGATCAAAAAAGCGCTGGATGAAAAGATGGTCACCATCCGCGGCTGCGGAGAGACAAGGAAGATCATAGACTGCGAAGCCGCAACGGAATCGGACTTCGGAAAAGAATACCTGGATTACATTCTTGCCGTGAAGATCGTAGGCTCGCTGGATGAGGCGATCTACCACATCAACTGTTACGGCTCCCACCACACCGACAGCATCATCACAGAGGACGCGGACGCCGCGGAGAAGTTCATGCTGCTGGTAGATTCCGCCGGGGTCTATCACAACTGCTCCACCCGGTTCTCCGACGGGTACCGCTACGGCTTTGGCGCAGAGGTGGGCATCAGCACGGGCAAGCTTCATGCCAGAGGCCCTGTAGGGCTGGAAGGACTCGTGACCTATAAGTATAAGCTCTATGGAAACGGCCAGACCGTCGGCGACTATGCGGAAGGAAAGAGCGCTTTCCACTTTAAAGATTTATAGAGTGAAATATTGCAACAAAGTGGCAGCCTCAGGCTGCCACATTTTTCTGTTATTCGCACTTTTTTACGTATTCTTTGATGGTCTTGACCGCGTTGTCCAGATGGACCCCAAGGGGCGCGTCCTCGACGCTCACCACGTGGATGTTGCAGCGATTTATGGGCAGCAGCACCTTAAAGGCTCTGCTCTCTCCGATGGCCTGGGCCATTTTCGGACTCAGCTCCCCCATCATGGAATTGGCGTTGATGATGGCGATGACGCCGACCACGATATCCACATACCGCATATTGTGCACGATAGCGTTTTCTCCCGTCGCCCCGTCGTCCGCCCCGGCCCGCAGCATCTGGCCTGTCGCGGCTGAATTCGTCCCAAGAGCCAGCACTNNACGCCGGGCACCGACGCCTTTACTTTTTCTACGATTGCGCGGCCGATCCCGCCGCCCTGTCCGTCTACTACTGCGATTCTCATTGCAAGTTCCCTCATTCCTTATATATTCTAACGCATCGCAGAAAATTTTCTTACTTCGGTACGATATACTCAATATTACAATGCATTCCCCCATGCCGTCAATATGGACTTTTTCGCGGTTCCATGTTATTCTGAGGAAAAGATAAGGCTTTTTTAATCTTATTTTAATTTTCGTTAAAGGAGCTTTGAAGAATTGCTGCTTATAATAAAACCATAATGAAACAGCACCGGAGCTGCAATCCGATTTCCGCTTTGCCTGCCGGTGTGAAAAGGAGGAATTTATTATGGTAACACTAGAACAGGTTGAAAAGCTTCGGGCGCATGCGGACATTACCTATGACGAAGCAAAGGCCGCGTTAGAAAACGCGGATGGAGATATCCTTCAGGCGCTGATCGATTTGGAACGTCAGGGCAAGGTGAAGCCGCCTCAGGGCGGAGGGCAGTATAACTCCGGCAGCATTGAAGTTTCAGACAGCACTCGGGAGGACCAGGACGACTGCGGCAAAGATCAGTCAAAGCATCGAGGCGGCAGAGATCACGGAAAATTTCATGACCATCATGGCNNTGTCATGGAAACGGCGAGGGCGAGTCATCTTTCCACCAGCATTCGGGAAGATTTTTCCGCTGGGTGGGAATGATTATCCATAAGGGGAATATCAACGCCCTCATCGTGGAAAAGAACGGTGAAACCATCATGCGGCTGCCCATTACCGCTCTGGTGATCCTGCTCTTATGCGCATTCTGGATCGTCGTACCCCTTCTGGTCGTCGGATTTTTCTTCAGCTTCCGGTACTACTTTCAGGGGCCTGACATTACAAGCAGCAAAGTAAACGACGCCATGAACTCGGTCGCCGACGCCGCAGAGGACATCAAGAACGACATGGGCGGCAAGGACTGATAAAACAAACGGGGGAAGCATTATGCAGGAACGTATTTTAATTGTCGAGGATGAAGAAAAGCTCGCAAGGTTCATCGAGCTTGAGCTTACCTTTGAAGGCTATGAGGTGGAAAAGGCGGCGGACGGCAGAACGGGACTCGCTCTGGCACAGTCAAAGCGCTTTGACCTCATCGCGCTGGATATCATGCTGCCAGGACTCAACGGCTTTGAAGTGCTGAGGCGGATTCGTCAGACCTCATCGGTTCCTGTCATCATGCTGNNGATAAGGTCGCGGGGCTGGACAGCGGCGCCAACGATTATATCACCAAGCCCTTCGCAATCGAAGAGCTTCTGGCCAGGATCCGCGCGGTGCTCCGAACCAGCGCGGCTTCAAAGGAAAACGTCAGAAATACGGAAAACACCGTCTCGTCGGGGGCTCTCCGCATGAATCTGGACAGCAGAGAGGTATGGGTCGGCGATGCTTCCGTTGATCTGACAAAAAGGGAATTCGACCTTCTGGCTTATCTGATGCAAAACAAAGGCCTTGTGATCAGCCGCGACCGTCTCCTTGACAGCGTTTGGGGTTATGACTACGCGGGGGATACCAACGCCGTGGATGTATATATCAGGTATCTCCGGGCAAAAATTGAGGAACCCTTCGGATTAAAAGTTATTCAGACAATACGTGGAGTGGGGTATATCATTCGTGAGTAATTCAAAGGAACAGCAAAGAGACAGCAGCGGCACCGCCGCAGGCAATTCGTCCGCAAACAGCTCGTACAGAGCAAGCTCTTCTCTGGTGCGGAAGCTAAATTTTCATGCGGTTTTTTATACATTTGGGGTATTGATCATCGTAAATATGCTGCTGTGCCTCGCTGTTTTCACCTTCACCCTGTGGAAAGCGGAGGGCACCGCCGGCACCCTGGCTCAGGAACCGCACGACGAAACGATCATGGACTATAACGTCGTCACGTCTCCAAAGGAATCTCGCGGCTTCGAGCTCTGGGGTGTTTTTCATCAGGTGACACCCCTCAGGGATCACCATGTGCTGAGGAGAATCTGGTTTGATGCGAAGTCCGGCCATCCCCTTCCCTCATTAAAATATCAGATGAACTTTGTGGATGAAAAGCTCTCCGTCACTTACCGGCTCGGAGCAGTCCTCCAGGAATACCTGTATCCCTTCTATGGGCTGCTGATTTTGGAGGCTCTGATCCTCATTGCAGGCGCCAGGCGGGAGAAACGCCGGATCCGGCGCACTCTGCACCCTCTGACGGAAATGTCCAGGCAGGCGCAAAATTTGAGTTCCGCGTCGGTCAGCGGGATTCCAGCCGGAGAGATGAGAAAGCTGCGGGAACTGGCGGGCACCATCAGCAACATCGACGCCACAAAGCTGGATAAACGGCTTTCCGTAGACGGAGCTCAAAGCGAGCTTGGTGATCTCGCCAACGCCATCAACAGCATGCTCAACCGCATCGACGAGGCCTACCGTTCTCAGGTCCGGTTTGTCTCCGACGCCTCTCATGAGCTGCGCACGCCTATTTCCGTAATCCAGGGCTATGTCAATCTGCTGGACCGCTGGGGAAAGAACGATGAGGCGACGCTGCAGGAGGCCATCGACGCCATAAAAAGCGAGTCGGAAAGCATGAAGGATCTCATCGAGCAGCTTCTGTTTCTGGCCCGGGGCGACAACGAGACCCTCCGCCTGGATCTGGAAATCTTCGATTGTTCGGAAATAATCGAAGAGATTTTCAAGGAAACCCAGATGATCGACTCCCTGCATACCCTCCGCATCAAAAAAAGCGCCCGGACTCTCATCAACGCCGACAGGCAGCTGATGAAGCAGGCGCTGCGCATCCTCATAGACAACAGCATCAAATACACGCCGGATCAGGGCGAGATACTCGTCTCGGTAACAGCGGAAGACGGTATGGTGAAGATCGCTGTGCAGGACAACGGAATCGGAATCGATCCGCAGAATCTTCCGTATATCTTTGACCGGTTCTACCGTTCCGACGAATCGCGAGCCAGAAAGACCGGGGGTTCCGGCCTTGGCCTTGCAATTATGAAATGGATCGTCGACCGTCACGGAGGAGCGATTGAGGTGATCAGCCGCAAGGATATCGGGACCAGGACGACGATCCTGATGCCTGAAGCTGAAGCGGCGATCTCCTGACCTCCATTTATTTACACTTCATTTACACCCGTTATTCACATCCGAAAGACGCTCCTCGATGGACTTCAGATTGTTTATGAGGCGCTCGTCATTTGGCCGGAGGCGCAGCGCTTCCTGCGCATGCAGGAGAGATCTTTCATACATCCCCAGCCTATAGCAGGCCACCGCGCACAGGTCGTCAGGGGTTTGATCCCAGGCGTATCCCATATTTACGTACACGGTTGATTTTGACTTTATTTTTAGGGCCTCCTCCATCATGCAAAAAACCACCGGCCAATTTTCCAGCTCATATGCCATTTGAGCAAATTCCACATAAGGATCCCGCATATAGGGCATCTCCGCAATGGCGCGATAATACCATGCGGCGGCTTCCCGCTCGCGCGCAAGCCGCCAGTGGGCCTGCGCGATCCAGCGCATGGCGGCGCAGCGCTCTTCCTTCCATGTGGCTGTCTCCAGCTTCAAATACCTCTGAAGCTCTTCGATGCATTTTTCCCACATACCCTTATACATGTACTCCCGCCCGAGATAGTACGACATGCGGTCGCTTTCCGGGTCGTCCGCCACCGCAAGTTCCAGCAGCGGCAGATATGA
>DLFX01000110.1:0-8365 GCA_002482405.1 Firmicutes bacterium UBA7709
ATGTGAGGATAGAATATTGCCTATGTGACCGTCAGATGAAGGATTTTACAAAAACACATCGCCAAGAGCGACCTTCAGGCCGTCAAAACACGTCGATTCGACATATTCATATGCACCCTTATGGAAAACCATGTTTTCGACGATTTCATTCTTATCAAGTGTATAGGTATATATCAGCTTNNTTTTTCGGATCGACCAGCCAATATTCCTTTACGCCGCATTGCTTGTACAGATCCAGCTTTTTGATCATATCCTTGCTTCTGGTAGATTCGGAAAGAATTTCGACCACCAGTGTCGGAACGCCTTTGTATCTGCCTTCCTTATCGATCTTTTCACTGTCACAGATCACGAGGATGTCAGGCTGGACGACACAGATATTATCCTCTGATTTTATAAGCGTTACGTCAAAGGGGGAGGTGAGGGGGACGCATTTTTTACCCTTGAACCAATTATAAAACGTACCGAGAATTTCTTTGACCGCGTGCTGATGTCCGTAAAACGGCGCCGCAAGATTGTAGACGACTCCGTCTATCAGCTCAAACCGCTGCTCCGAAGCTTCCACGAGCTCCAGAAATTCCTCATAGGTCACCCGGCCAGTGCGATTTTGATACTCCGCGACGCCTTCTTCCACGAGTTTTTTATACTCGTCGTCACAGGGCAATATCCGGGCAACATCCCTTCCTTTTTTTGTCACGATAATTTCTTCGTTGGCCTCAACATATTTCAGATATTTTCCAAAGCTGTTCTGCACCTCTGTAGAGGGAACTCTCATACTCATCACCCCATTTCACTATTTGAGATTATTATAATCCTATTTTAGCTAATATGTCAACGGCCTGATTTGTCTTAGCTAAAAGCCGCGGTTTCCCGCGGCTTTTCCTATGTTCATATTATCAATTTCAAATAGACTATAAAACGGGATTAATCCTCTATCCGCCTGATGATAGCGCCTAAGGTCCTGAACTTCTCGATGAAGTCGGAATAGCCCCTTTCAATGTGGTAAACTTCAGATATCTCCGTCGTTACTTCCGCCATGAGACCCGCCAGTACAAGGGCCGCTCCGGCTCTCAGATCCGTCGAAATCACCTGGGCTCCCTGGAGCTTTCTCTCCCCCTGAATGATTGCGCTTCTTCCCTCGATCTTTATGTTCGCGCCCATTCTGTTCAATTCGCCGATATGCATATATCTGTTTTCAAAGACGGTCTCTATTACGACGCTGGCGCCTGTTACCGTCGTCAGAAACGCCATGAACTGTGATTGCATGTCTGTCGGAAAGCCGGGATAAGGCAGGGTTTTGATATCGGTTGAAATCAGCGGATTCATGTCTCCCCGCACCCGCATTCCGTCGTCGCCGTCCTCGATGACCGCTCCACATTCCTTCAGCTTTGCGATGATCGGCTTCACGTGATCCGGCACCACATTTTTGAGCAGAATGTTGCCTCTGGTAATGACCGCGGCAACCATGAAGGTCCCTGTTTCGATCCGGTCGGGAATGACGGCGTGCTTAGTGCCGTGAAGCCGCTCTACGCCTTCGATCTTAATCGTGTCCGTACCGGCTCCTTTGATTCGGGCCCCCATCTTGTTCAGGAAGTTTGCCAGATCTACGATCTCGGGCTCTTCCGCAACGTTTTCGATCACCGTCGTACCTTCGGCAAGGACGGCTGCCATCATGATATTTTCTGTAGCCCCAACGCTTGGAAAGTCCAGATAAACGTTAGCGCCGACAAGCTTGTCTGCCTGAGCCTCCACATAGCCGTGCCCCTCTTCGATCACCGCGCCCAAAGCCTGAAATCCTTTCAAATGAAGGTTGATCGGCCTGGCGCCGATGGCGCAGCCCCCCGGAAGCGCGATCCTCGCCTTTCCCGTCCGGGCAAGAAGCGGCCCCATGACCAGTATCGATGCGCGCATCTTCTTTACCAGTTCATATGGGGCTTCTTTTGCTATAACGTCTTTCGTCTGTATTTCTATTATATTTTCCTCGTAATTTGCCTTTACTTCCGAGCCGATGCTGCCCAGCAGCTTGCACATTACGTCAACATCTCTCAAAACGGGAGCATCGAGAATCTGGCAGCTTTCTTCAGTCAATATCGCAGCGGCCATGATCGGTAGCACCGCATTTTTGGAACCGCTTATCTCAACTTCTCCATGCAACGGACCGCTTTTCTCTACTATAAATTTTGCCACTTCTTTCCTCCAAACTATATATATCAATGTTTGCTTTCTTCGTTCATTTCCACCTTAACAGTATAACCAGTTTTCTTTTACTTTTCAATAAAAAGTTCAGCGGGGAAACGGTATAAAAATCGTCAGTTGATAAAACTAAATTCGGCATAAAGTGCAATTTTTTCAGGGTGGTATTCTCTGGAAATTGTTCATATGATACGACGAAAATCTATGAATCAGAGATTCATGATTTTCCAGCATAAATTCTGTCAACAGCGCAACGTTCCGTAAACGGAACTCCAAGCGCTGGACAGAATGTTAATACGACGAAAATCTATGAATTAAAATTCATGATTTTCCAGCATAAATTCTGTCAACAGCGCTGAAGCGCTGGACAGAATGTTAAAAAGAAAGAAGTCTTTGTTTTATGCTAAAGGGGGACAAAAAACATATTGTTGCAAGACTTCCTTCTCTCTTTCTTCAATTATCCCCTGCTCCAATATCAAATATACATACAGGCTAAAAGAGACGCAAAAATACCGACGATGTATCCGATCAGACCTGCTGAAAACGAATGCCTTATATTTTTTACGGAAGTCGCTCCGAAATAAATGGCCAAAACGTAAAAGATCGTCTCGCAGCTTCCCACCATTACCGACGCCGACCGGCCGATAAAGCTGTCCGGTCCGTATTGCTCAATGATTTTTTCCACCAGCACAAGGGAGCCGCTCCCGGAGACCGGCCTCAACAGAACCAGTGAAATCAGTTCCTTTGGAACCCCGAAAAACTGGAAGACAGGGCCCAGCAGATTCTCCAGAAACTGCATGGCGCCGGAGCTGACCAGCGCTTCGATCCCGATGAATATGGCGATGATAAAGGGAAGAAGCTCCATGGCCGTTTTCAGCCCGTCCTTTGTTCCCTCGATAAAGAGGTCGTACACCGGCACGCCCTTATAAATTCCAAAAAAAATAACCAAGGTTATGATCCCGGGAATGAAAAACAGGGAGATGTGATTCAAAACGGAAGCGATCATATGGTTTTCCTCTCATATAACTTACACACCATGATCGACGCCGCCATGGACAAAAGCCCTGCCAGAATGCCCGGTATGATGATGCTGCCGGCGTTGAGGGAGCCGGCCTCGCTTCTGATCTTGACGACGGTGATGGGAACAAGCTGTATCATCGACATATTTGCGGCGATGAACATGCACATGGCGTTGCTGGCCCTTTCCCGATAGTTGTTTTCCTCATCCATCATAACCATCGCTTTGATGGAGAATACCGTGGCGCTGTTGCCCGCCCCGAAGATATTGGCGGTGAAGCTCATCAGGATCATCGCAACGGTATCCTTTTTCAGCCCCTGAGGGAAGAGAAAGCGCATGAGCGGCTTTGTCGCACCCGCTACCAGATCGATGAGTCCCGCTTCCTTGGCGATATTCATGATCCCCGACCATACTCCCATGATGCCGGCAAGCCCTATCACAAAATAGACTCCATCGGTGCAGCTTTTCATCAGACCCTCGCTAAACTCGTTGAGCCTTCCGTTTGCGACGGCAAAGATGATCCCCAGAATCAACATTCCCGCCCAGATATAATTCATCATTACTGACAGCCCCTTTCCGTAAGGCTTTTCATCCTCAGCCTTTTCTATTCATATTCAAAAAATGAAAAAAGATGTTGAATTTTTCCATTTCGTGGGTAATAATATATGCGAGGAGGGATGAAGAAATGAATACCACCATAACACTTGGAGATGCCGGTTTGATTTTAATTGGACTAGCTATCTTGGTTCTGCTTCTTTATTGTATTGCATTTGTACGAAACCTGATACCTGTCATAAAAAACCTGAACAAGATCCTCGAGGATTCCAAGGTAGTTTCTGGAATCGCCGCTGATAAAGCCAAAGAAGTCGATAAGCTCGTCGACGACTTATCTTCCTCTGTCGGCAGTATTTCCAAGGCGATCAAGGGAAACCAAAGCATCGTGGCGGCATTGACATCCCTGATTAATGCTATCGGTTCTCTTAGAACTCTGTTTGAGAAGGAGAAAAAATAGCATTGACTAATATTTGCTGAAATGCTAATATTAGTTACGGAAAAAATTTGGATTATTCGTTAAAGAAGTAAATCTTTTCCAAGAAAGGGGAGAGTAGTAACATGAAAGCAACAGGTATCGTTAGAAAAGTTGATGAATTAGGAAGAATCGTGCTTCCAATTGAGCTGAGAAGGACTTTGGACATTGAGATAAAGGACCCAATCGAAATCTATGTTGACGGTGATTATATCTTGCTGAAGAAGTATGAACCGGCTTGCATTTTCTGCGGCAACGCAAAAAATGTAAAAAGAATTCATGATAAGAATGTATGTGCTGACTGTATCGATGAACTGCAGAAGCTGTAGATAGAACGGCAAAGTACATGAACACAAAAAAGGCCTGCTTTTTCAGCAGGCTTTTTTTATTAGGCAACTATAAAATCCGTTCGTAGAGCCGCAGGATTTCCTTCGTGTAGCCGCCGTCTCCGTTGTAGACGTAAAGGGGATCCAGGAATTTCAATTCAGGCTTTCCGTTTTTCACGCAGTGGAGAAGCAGGATATTGGGGGCCGCGTCCCTGTTGGGGCTCACCAGCCTCAGCTCCTTCGGTTCCAGCCTGTTCTGCCGGCACAATACGCTGATATCCACGAGGCGGCTCGGCCGGTGGACCATGTAAAAATCTCCCTTGTCCTTCAGAAGAAGGCTTGCCGCGCCGATAAAGTCGGAAAGCTCCGCCGTGGTCTCATGCCTCGCGATGGTTCTGGCGTCCGCTTTATTTTTCAGGCCCCCGCCGCCCTTGATATACGGCGGATTGGTCAGTACGGCGTCAAAACTGTGCCTGGCGGCCAGTTCTTCTTCTATAAGGTGTTTGACATCCCCATGGATCATCCTGACCCGCCCCTCCAGGCCATTGAGGGCAATATTCCGCAGCCCGCGCTCGTAAGAGTCCCGCTGAACCTCCACGCCGACAATCTCCGCGGCCTGGGTCCTGTGGCTCAGAATCATTGGAATAATTCCTGTCCCCGTGCCCAGATCGATGGCTCTGCCGCCGGCCACCTCGGCAAAGGTTGCCAGAAGCACCGCGTCGATCCCATAGCAAAAATCCTCAGGCTTTTGTATCAGCCTGAGGTTTCCGAATCCGATGTCGTCTATTCGTTCTCCGTCGTAAATCAAACAATCCATAGATTACTCTTCTAATAGATCCTTGATCTCATCCAACAGCGCCTCATCAATATCGTCGGTGATTTCCTTGCTGCTCTTGGCGTCGATCCTGGTGATCTGCTGTTTTTTGTAAGTATAGAAATCCGTACTGAGCTTCTCCGGTTTATCCTGCGTCTTTTCTTCCAGCACGAGGCGCACCTTGATCTTGTTCTCAAGGATGTTGGATTCCTGAACGATTCCGATCCCGTCGGCGGTCTTGATGCGCTCTCCGACTTCAGGCATGCCTCTTCTCAGCTCATAATAAATATCATTTTCATATTTCAGACAGCACATGAGCCTGCCGCAAATCCCGGAGATCTTGGTGGGATTGAGGGAGAGGTTCTGCACCTTGGCCATTTTGATGGAAACGGGTTCAAATTCGGGCAGCCAGGTATGACAGCACAGCCCCTTCCCGCAGGTGCCGATCCCGCCCACCATCTTCGCCTCGTCTCTCACTCCGATCTGACGGAGCTCGATCCTCATCTTGAACACTCCCGCCAGGTCCTTTACCAGCTCCCGGAAATCAACCCTGCCGTCGGCGGTAAAATAAAAGATGATCTTGCTGTTGTCGAAAGTGTATTCCACGTCGATGAGCTTCATCTGCAGATTGTGCTTGTTCACCTTCTCCTGGCAGAGTTCAAGGGCTCTCTGCTTTTTCTTTACGTTTTCCTTATGCTGAATCTCGTCGTTTTCGTCAGCGATCCTGACGATCTTCTTTAACGGCGGTACGATTTCGCTTTCCGGAACCTCCTTGATGTCCGCGGTCACCGTGCCGAATTCCATTCCCCTCGCGGTTTCAACGATGACATTGGAGCCCTTCTCAACTTTAAGTTCGTCCGGATCAAAGTAATATATCTTCCCGGCTTTTTTAAACCGGACGCCGGCTACTTTAACCATTTATATCCTCCTCTGGTGTAGATGCTTACGCAATTAACTTCAAAATCATATTCTTTAATGTATAATTTACATTCAGATTTCTGTTTAAATCATTTCTCGCCTCTTCAATGGCGGCTACGGCTCTGTGGATGCTGCTTCTCTGATAGAGCCTGCTCCGCTTCCGCAGCTCCTCTATCCTGTCGGCATGGAAGATCATCCGGCATTGGGGATCATATTCACAGACCGCAAGATCGCGATACCAGCTTTCCATCGCGTCAAGAAACTCGAAAGCGGCGTCCTTTCTCGCGGTATATTCCGCAATTCCTCTGGAAATCTCATAAAAAGGCTTCCTCTCAAGGATCATGTCCACCGTTCGGACCGCTCCTTCGAGAACATCCCGGTACTCCGGCGTTTCAAAAGGATTCAGCTTAAAGATGACGCACCTCGACAGGATGGTCTGCGTCAGGTTTTCCATGTTTTCGGAAAGAAGAATCATCACCGTTCCCGCCGATGGCTCCTCCAATGTTTTCAGCAGCCTGTTCTGCGCCCTCAGAGTCATGGTATCGGCGTCCTGAAGAATCACGATATTTCTGTCGCCGACATAAGGCTTTTTCTTCAGCCTGCCCTGCAGCTCCTCTACCGCCTCGTCCTTGATGCTGTTTCCTTCCGCCACGAGGTAGATGACGTCCTCATGGTTTCCGTGATCGATCTTTATGCAGGACGGGCAGCGGTCACAGCAGTCGCCCTCCGTTTCCCCGCAAAGAATCGCTTTTACAAAGTTCTCAGCCATCCCGAGTTTGTCTATGGTGCGATCCCCCTCCAGCAGATAGGCATGGGAAATACTCCGGTTCGTGACAGCCCGGGACATCCTTTCCACAACTTTTCGATTGCCCTTGATATCCTTTAAAGACATTTCCCCACCTATTTTATATCATTGACCCAAAAGTCTTTCGATATGCTCCCGGATCTCCCGGCTGATGGCGTCGATGCTCCTCTCGGCGTCAATCCCGATGATACGCTTGGGATACCGGCGCTCCAGCTCCTCATAAGCCTGAAAAACCGTCCTGTGATAGTCCAGCTTTTCCAGCTCCAGCCGATCCTGTTCGCTGGCTTTTATCCGGCCTTTTCCGATTGCCGGATCGACCTTGAGCAGAAAGGTAATGTCTGGAAAGCAGCCTCCCACGGCATATTCATTGATAACCCTGACACAGTCTCCCAGCTTTCTTCCGTAACCCTGATNNTGATACACGATGCTGGAATCCATGAACCGGTCGCAAATGACCGTCCTTCCCGCCTCCAGCGCCGGCCTGATGACCTGGGCGACGTGCTGTGCTCTGGCTGCCGCGTAAAGCAGCGCTTCGGTCATGTAATCCATCTCCGTATTGTTTTTATCCAGGACGAGCTCCCTGATCTTTTCGCCGATTGGGGTCCCTCCCGGTTCTCTTGTCAAAAGCGCGTCGTAACCTTTACTTTGAATAAAGGTTTTGAGCCGTTCGATCTGCGTCGTCTTTCCGGAGCCATCCGGCCCCTCGAAGGTGATAAACAGGCCTTTGTCCATCGCAAGTCTCCTACTTTTTTTTCTTCTTTGCGTTTTTCAAATATTCGTCCATGAGCTTCCCGACCAAAATGTAGGAAATGTATAATAAAGGCACGCAAAGCATAACAACGAAAATGATCCTCAATACTGTCATGTCTGCATCCTCCCTGGAATGTAAAGTATTACGTTACAGTATAACATAAAAAAGCGATGAATTCGATGGGTTTTTTACGAATTGTTAGAAAAGAGCCGTTTCCTTGTGCCGTTCCCGTGTTTTATAAAATTTAATCATTCAGATAATTTTTACTATTGTGCTTTTTGACATCTTGTGTTAAGATGTACTCATAAAATAACCAGACATCGTTACGATTTAACATCAATATGCATAATAAAAAATCGAATATGCCAAGAAGTAAACCCCGATAAGGCAGGATTATAGAAAGGATTTGTCCTCCTCGATATAGCCTCTTGCCGTTATTGAAATATAAAATAGTTAAGACAAAGGGAGATTGAGTTCTGTAAATTCAATCTCCCTTTGCCTTTTTGCCCCAAGCTT
>DLFX01000110.1:8371-8913 GCA_002482405.1 Firmicutes bacterium UBA7709
GACAGCAGCGAGGGTCGCGAGTCGGAGTGCCGCTCGCGGCACGATGCCTTTTAATTCAAAACTTTTTACTCTGCATAAAACAGTTCGATTTCATGTTCCGCCATGTACTCGGCAATGTCCTCAGGAGGTTCCCCGTCGGTTATGATGCCGGTCAGCTTATCCATGGTACAATAGGTCATGATGGCGACTGTGTTGAACTTGTCGGCGCTGGTCAGCAGGTACACCCGGTTGCTTCTCTTTACGGCGGTGGATTTGATATCGTATTCCTTGGTGGAGGAATTGGTAACGCCTCCGTCAATGGACACGCCGGCGGAAGCCATAAAGGACTTTGAGATATTGTAGCTCTTTAAAACGGAAGAAGCGGTATCGCCTGTAAAGGACAGTGTGTTCCGGTCCAGCTCTCCCGATAGGGAGATCAGCTTGATGTTTTCATAAGGAATCACCCGGATCATGACCTCCAGATTGTTCGTAATAACGGTCAGATTCTTTCTTTCCTTGATATAATCTATCATGTGGATGGTCGTTGTCCCGGAATCGATGAA
>DLFX01000391.1 GCA_002482405.1 Firmicutes bacterium UBA7709
GCGCTTTCATCGACCAGATGGCGGTGCTGCTCAATACGGACGCCCAGGGCCTCAATGAGGCTGCGAAAAATTATAACCTGATCTATCCCATCGCCGCGCGGTGCGGTGTTTTTGCAAAGACCGACATTCAGCCGCTCATCAACGAGGGGGCGAAGATCGAAGACCTTTCCGCTTCGATTTTTCAGGCTGTGGTCAATCAGACCATCAGCGGATTGGCCTGCGGCAGGACCATTCGCGGGAATGTGGCATTTTTGGGGGGGCCGCTGTCATTTTTATCGGAACTGAGAAAGCGGTTTGTGGAGACGCTAGCCTTAGAGCCGGAGCAGATCATCTTCCCCGATGATTCGGAGTACTATGTGGCCATCGGCGCTGCGATGATTTCCGAAAAACACGACCCCGTGAGCATCGAGAGCATCCTTGCCAAGATCGAAAACGCCGATCTCAACATGCTTTCGGAGACGAAGCACATGGAGCCTCTGTTCAAGGACTTTAACGACTTCCAGATGTTTAAAACCCGCCACGACAGAGATAAAATCAAACGGAGAGACATCAAGCGGGCGAAGGGCAAGGTCTTTTTAGGAATCGACGCCGGTTCAACGACAACAAAGGCGGCGTTGATCGACGATGAGAAATACCTGTTGTATTCGTTCTATAAAAATAATGAAGGAAAGCCATTGGAAACGACCATGGCGATGCTGAAAGAGCTCTATGCCCAGCTGCCCGAGGCCGCGTATATCGCAAACGCTTCGGTGACCGGTTACGGCGAAGGGCTGATTAAGTCCGCCTTCAACGTCGATATGGGTGAGATCGAGACCATGGCCCATTACAAAGCGGCGGAGGAATTTCTGCCGGGGGTGGATTTTATCCTCGACATCGGCGGCCAGGACATGAAATGCATGAAGATCAAAGACGGAGCGATCTATAATATCATGCTCAATGAAGCGTGCTCCTCCGGCTGCGGATCTTTCATCGAAACCTATTCAAAATCGGTAAATATGAACGTCGAGGCTTTTGCTAAGGAAGGCCTTTTCGCGGAAAATCCGGTGGATTTGGGAACGCGGTGCACCGTGTTCATGAATTCCAAGGTGAAACAGGCTCAGAAGGAAGGGGCGACCATCGGAGATATTTCAGCCGGTCTGTCTCATTCCATCATCAGAAATGCGCTGTATAAAGTAATCAAGCTGCGGGATCCCGACGAGGCGGGAGATAAGATCGTCGTCCAGGGCGGGACCTTCCTGAACGATTCTGTTTTGAGGAGCATCGAACGGATCATGGGCAGGAACATCGTCCGGCCTGATATCGCCGGAATCATGGGAGCGTATGGCTCCGCCCTCATCGCCAGGGAAAACTATGTCGCCGATACGGAATCCGGGATCATCAAGCCCGCCGAGATGGAGTGCTTTACGGTGACCAATTCCCACACGCGGTGCAAGGGCTGCGAGAACAACTGCCTTTTGNNGTGCTGCGGAGCTTTGAGAAGCTGGTGGGCGGCACTGTGATCCGGCCGGACATTGCGGGGCTCATGGGTGCCTTTGGCGCAGCCCTGATCGCCGCCGAACGGTATGAGGCCGGCGTCCCCTCCACCCTCCTGGGGCCGGCGGAGCTGGACGCGCTGGAAATCCGGACCTCCATTACCCGCCCCAAGGGCTGCGGCAACAGCTGTCTGCTGACGGTGAACAGGTTCTAATTTAACGACGGCGGAAGATTCATCACCGGCAACCGGTGTGAAAAGGGCGCGGGGCTGGAGAAGAACAAGGAACAGCTTCCAAATCTGTTTGATTATAAGTATAAGCGGCTCTTTGCCTATGAACCGCTGGAAGAGGCTTACGCGTCCCGGGGGACCGTTGGCATTCCGCGGGTGCTCAATATGCATGAAAACTATCCGTTCTGGTTTACATTCTTTACAAAGCTGGGATTCCGCGTGGTCCTGTCGCCGATTTCCTCGAAAGAGATCTACGAAATGGGGATGGAGAGCATATCCTCCGACACCGCGTGCTATCCGGCAAAGCTGGTTCACGGCCACATAAAATGGCTGGTTAACAGTGGGATCAAATGGATATTTTATCCCTGCATCAACTATGAGATGGTGGAGGATCCGAGCGCTCCAAACCATTACAACTGCCCCATTGTCGCCACATATCCGGAAGTCGTCTCTCATAACATGGACGATATATTTGAAGAAAACGGAGTGCACTTCAGCCACCCGTTCCTGCCCTACGACGACGATATGAGACTGATCCGGGAGCTGTACGAACAGATGAAGTCGCTTCACATCGGTTTGAACGAGATCACTAAAGCGGTGAAAGCGGGCAGAAGAGAAGATAAAAAGTTCAAGGACGATATCAAGAAACAAGGCGCCTACGCCATCAAGTATCTGAATGAGCACAACAAAAAAGCGGTGATCCTGGCGGGCCGGCCTTATCATCTGGACCCTGAAATCAACCACGGGATCGATCAGCTCATCAATTCTTTCGGGATGGCCGTTCTGACAGAGGATTCCGTAGCTCATTTTACGAAGCTCAGACGCCCGATCCGGGTGCTGGATCAGTGGATGTACCATTCCAGACTGTATCGCGCGGCCGAAATCGCCGGCCGGAACGACAATATCGAACTGGTGCAGCTCAATTCCTTCGGCTGCGGTCTGGACGCCGTCACGACGGATCAGGTGGAGGAACTGCTGAAAAACAAAAACAAGCTTTATACGCTGCTGAAGATCGATGAGGGTTCCAATCTGGGGGCCGCAAAGATCAGGATCCGGTCCCTGAAGGCCGCCATGGACGAGCGTGAAAAGAACAATATCCGGCACAGCATGGAGGATACCGTATTCAAGCGCAGGTATTTCACCAAGAAGATGAAAAGGGACTACACGCTGATTATTCCGCAGATGTCCCCGATCCATTTCCAGTTCCTCGAACCGGCGCTGAACCACAGCGGCTATAACGTCGAACTGCTGCCTTCCGTCGACAAACACGCCGTGGAGGAAGGGTTGAAGTATATCAACAACGACGCGTGCTATCCCACCATCGTTTCTCTGGGGCAGATTATTTCCGCGCTGAAATCCGGCAAGTATGATCTGAACAGGACCGCCCTCGTCATGTCCCAGACAGGGGGAGGCTGCAGGGCCAGCAACTATGTTTCGCTTCTCCGGAAAGCCCTGAAGGACTTAAAGATGGACCAAATCCCGGTGGTTTCCGCGAATACGGTGGGGCTTGAGAAAAACCCCGGCTTTAAATTCACCATTCCGATGATCAAGCGAGGCTTGATGGCTATGGTTTACGGCGACGTTTTCATGCGGGTACTCTACGCGACCAGGCCCTACGAAGCGGTGAAGGGATCCGCCAACGAGCTGTATGGAAGGTGGGTTGAAAAGGCAAAGGAGAATATCGAAACCGGAAGTACCCGCAAATTCAAGAAATACATCCATGAGATCGTCGAGGATTTTGACCGGCTGCCTGTTAACGACATCAAGAAGCCCAAGGTCGGCGTCGTGGGAGAGATCCTGGTTAAATACCATCCGACGGCCAATAACGACATCGTCGGGATCATCGAGGAGGAAGGCGGCGAGGCCGTGGTCCTCGATCTGCTGGACTTCTTCCTGTACGGGATGTACAGCAAAGAGTTCAATTACAGGCACCTTTC
>DLFX01000069.1:0-203 GCA_002482405.1 Firmicutes bacterium UBA7709
CGGATTGGTGGGCTGCGGTCATAAAGGCGACGAGAAATATCCTGTCGAGCTGCGACGTTATCCCTGCTGAAATAAAGGGCATGGTATTCTGTACACAGGCATTGAACGTGATCCCAATGGGGCAGGACGGGAAAATTCTGAGGCCTGCCATCAGCTGGCTGGACAGCCGGGCGGATGAAGAGGCGAGCGAGATCGTTGAGATG
>DLFX01000069.1:225-3540 GCA_002482405.1 Firmicutes bacterium UBA7709
ATCTCTTATGGGCACTGTGTTTTCCGGCATGGATTCCCTGCCGAAGGTCAGATGGCTGATGAAGCACGAGCCAAAGGTGTTTGAAAAAATGAAATGTTTCCTCGACTGCAACGGATACCTGACGTATCGGGCGACCGGCGAGATGGTCTATGACATATCCAGCGCTTCTTTCCTCGGATATGACAGGGAATCAGGCTCTATTATCGCGGATCTGATCGGGACTTCGGGATTTGATCCGGAGCAGTTCCCCCGAATCGTAAAATCCTTTGAAAAGGTCGGTAACCTGACCGATATGGCGGCTGAAGAGCTCGGACTTACGAGGGATACGGCGGTATTCGGCGGAACCTGCGACATGCAGGGCACCACCATAGGCTCCGGAATGTCGGGCTCCGAAGAAGCCCATATCTATCTCGGGACTTCGGGATGGGCCGCCGTGGGGACCAATAAATGCGCAACCCTTTCCAACGGAGGCGGCTGTATCATGTCCGCCGATCCGGATATGCAGCTGTGGGTCTATTCCACGGAAACCTGTTGCGCTACATATAATTGGTTTATTGACAACTTCTTTGCGGCTGAAAAAGACAGCAAACTGATTCCGAACATTTATGCTTTTCTGGATCACCTTGTGGAACAGATCGCGCCGGGAAGCGACGGACTGGTATTCAATCCATGGATCAGCGGAGAGAGAAGCCCGGTCCAGGATGTGTACGTGAGAGGCGGCTTCCTGAACATTGGAATGATGCATACCAAGAACCATATGCTGCGTGCGGTCATGGAAGGCATCGCGTATAACCTGAAGTGGTGTTACGACAGCCTGGAGCATGATCTAGGGCAAAAAACCCCCGCGGTGAGGATCCTGGGCGGCGGTACCAAGAGCCACACCTGGATGCAGATTTTCGCGGATATTTTCAACAGAAAAATAGAGGTCGTTAAGGATACGCAGGTAGCGGGGGCCATCGGCGGAGCATTTTTAGCGGCTCTCGGCCTTGGGATCTATCATTCCTTTGAGGATGCCAAGCAATGGGCGAGAATATCCCAGGTCTATGAACCGAATCCCGGAAATGCTGGATTATACGAGAAAGGATTTGAAAACTTCAAGCAGTCCTATAGCGAACTGAAAGAATTCTATAAAAAAGTGAATAAAAAATAGCGAATCTGCCAAAGGAAGGTGATCCCCTTGAACGAAGATAAATGTCAAGTATATGGGTATCGATGGGTCGTACTGGCTGTCTACGGGTTATCTACAGCAGCGATACAGTTGATGTGGACGACATATTTCTCAATCACGACCGACGCCTACCGGTATTATGGTTTTACAGATAAACTCAGCGGCGAGAATGCAATCAGCCTTTTGTCCATCATATTTATGGCGGGCATGATCATACTCTCGATACCATCCCTCGCCGCATTTGAAAAATTCGGATTTAAAAAGGCTGTCGGCTTTGGAGTCGTGCTGATGGGAATCAGCGGGCTCTTCAGAGGATTTTTCGGAGACAGCTATACGATGGTGGTTGTCGCTACCATTGGGTTTGCAATCGCGCAGCCGTTTCTTCTGAATTCGCCGGGACTGGTGGCAGGGAGATGGTTCCCGGAATCGGAACGGGCGACAGCCAACAGCGTGGGGCTGCTGTCAAGCTATATCGGCATGTGCGTCGGATTGCTTCTGACCCCGGTCATTCTCGGCCAGGGGGTGAGCATAAAAGGGATGCTCATGGTGTACGGCGTAGCCGGCGCTATCATAGCGCTGATGTTCCTGATATTCGTAAAGGATAGGCCGGAACACCCGCCCTGTTCGGCAGAGGAGGCATTCCGGTCAGATTTCGGAGAAGGGCTGAAAGGCGCGTGGAAAAAAAGGAATTTCAGGTTCAGCTTGTTTATCTTCTTCTGCACGTTCGGCATCTTCAATACGTTTTTTACTTTGATCGAGCCGATTTTAAAGGACTTGAGCGGCAATAGCATCGACGCGACCCAGGTAGGCGTGATCGGCGTCCTGATCCTTGGGGTCGCCACCGTCGGAAGCTTTGTGATCGGCATGATTTCCGACAAGGATAAGCTTCATAGAAGAAAGCCTTATATGATCATTGTAAACATCATCGGCGGAATTGGATTTGCAGCCTTCATCATCGCGGAGCACTTCCCCCTGATGGTGGCGGCGGCGGTTCTTTACGGATTCTTTGTTGTAGGCGGAGCGCCTCTCATTCTGACATTCGCGGCGGAATCGGCATATCCCACGTCGGAAGGGACGTCGGAAGGACTGCTGATGTTTTCCGGAAATGTCGCCGGGGTGATTTTCCTTGGCGGAGCCGCTCTGATGCAGAGCAACCATAGATTATTGATGGCAGTTTTGGCCGCGATAACGGTAATCTATATCATTCTGATGATCCTGGCCAAGGAGACAAAGCTGGAAGCGGTAAAGAATACAAAATAAAAAGCGGACAATGGCCCAGGGCCTGAAACACAAACAGAGGACCCAGAGTCCAAAATCCAAGGAGCGGGCCCAAGGTCCGAGAGTCAAATAAAAGGAGGCAAAATTATGAGGAATGGATATTCCGTATCTGCATGGCCGGATGTAGCGAAGATCAATGAGAAAATGGATCATTTGGTCAACAGCAAGATCTTAAAGATCAAGCCCGACGCCATGAAAAACTACTTGAACTATTTCGAGACAAAATGCCGAAAATCCAAAGAAATGATCGATGAGGCGAAGAAGTACATCCCGGGAGGAGTGCAGCACAATCTTGCGTTTAACTACCCATTCCCCCTGGCGGTTGCCAAAGCGGAGGGGCCATACCTCTACGATGTCGACGGGAACCGCTACGTGGATTACCTCCAGGCCGGAGGCCCGACCTTGCTCGGAAGCAACTATCTTCCGGTTCAGGAGAGGGCCATAGAGGTCATCAGGGAATCCAGCCCGTGCACCGGCCTGTTTCACGAGTATGAGATGAAGCTCGCCCGGGAAATCCATGAAAATATGCCCTGGGTAGAGATGTACCGGAGTCTGGCCAGCGGCACGGAAGCGGACATGATCGCAATCCGTATCGCAAGGACATTTACCGGAAAGCAGAAGATCGTGAAGATGGGCGGCGGATATCACGGATTCAGCGATCAGCTGGTGTACAGCCTTCACATTCCTGGGACTAAAACCTTCGAAGCACACGGCATTCCAAAGGAAGCGTCGGCAAATACGAAGGAATTTTATCCGGGAGATATCGATTCACTTAGAAAAATTCTTGAGGAAAACGAAAAAGACGGCGGAACCGCGGCAGTGATCGTGGAGCCCATCGGTCCGGAAAGCGGAACCAGACTCGTAACGGA
>DLFX01000368.1:0-1380 GCA_002482405.1 Firmicutes bacterium UBA7709
TGAGATCGTTAAGAGCCTTGAGAAAAAAGAATGGGCAAGATGCCGCTGCGAAGTTGAGCTGGCTTGGATGCGGGATACTGTTTACTTTGACAAAGAGCTGGTTGACTACGTTCAGGAAAGCGCTAACGAGCTGGGAACGAAGAATCAGCGGATCAACAGCGGCGCCGGACATGACGCTCAGTTCGTATCCTATATGATTCCTACCACCATGATCTTTGTTCCGTCAAAGGACGGCCACAGCCACTGCGAGCCGGAATTCACCTCCACAGAAGACTGCACACAGGGCGCAAGCGTAATGCTGAACGCAGTCCTGAAGGCAGATCAGAAATAAGATCCATCGATTTCATTTTTAAGCGAATTGAAACAACTGAAAAGACTGCCGGGGCGGAAACTCCGGCAGTCTTTTTCAATAAAAAATGATTCCTGTCCTCTGTCCAGATCATTCTTATGATGACGGCTTTGGAACCAAATGAATGACGACCAGCTCGGGAGGGTTAAAAATGCGCGGAATCCTTGTGGACTCTCGTGACAACCCTCTTGAAACAAGCATTTTCGTATTGCTTATCTCATGTATTCCAGTTGTGTATTTAGGAAACCAGCCCTGATTGGGAGCGAACAGGCCATTTGGCAAGATAAGCGGAATGCGCCACTGCCCGCCGTGTGCATGGCCTGATAAAACCAGGTCAAAATCATAGCCTGCATAACGCTCAAATAACTCCGGCCGGTGTGATAATAGAATGGAATACCGCTCCTCACTTATTAAACCCGCCACATGCTTTAGCTGCGCGTCAAATAGCTTCTCACCGACATCCGGATCATCGATCCCGCAAATGAAAAGATGCTGTCCGTTTACCGACACCTCCTCGCCATCGCCTTCCAGTACGTTAACACCATGCCTGCGGAACATATCCTTTTGCTCGTCTACTCTGCCGCTCCAAAACTCGTGGTTTCCAGTGACATAATAGCAGGGATATTGATTGGCTATGCCGTTTAAAAGCTCGATCACACCGACGTCCGGCAGCACGTCGTCCGCTATATCGCCAGCCATCAACACGAGATCGGGTTTCTGCCTGTTGATCTGTTGAAACACAGCGCATACTATCACGTCCTCATGCAACGCACTACCGGCCGATCCTGCCGAAATTAAAAAAATAGCGTTTCCTTGAAGGAAACGCTATATCTTTCTGGTCGGAGTGGAGAGATTTGAACTCTCGACCTCTTGACCCCCAGTCAAGCACGCTAACCAAGCTGCGCTACACCCCGGAAAGAAGTTTGAACATATTTGAACATAAAAAAAGAAAAATGGTCGGAGTGGCGAGATTCGAACTCGCGGCCTTTGCGTCCCGAACGCAACACTCTACCAAGCTGAGCCACACCCCG
>DLFX01000368.1:1454-17722 GCA_002482405.1 Firmicutes bacterium UBA7709
CGAATAAGTTGTACCAATGTTCAATCAGGGAGGGATAATATTGGTAAACAGGATCATTACAGGAGTTTCAATTGCGGTTTTGGGGGCGCTGATCGCGTGTATTCCCAGTTTTATACTTACGATCGGCGATCAATGCCAGAGAATGATGATGGAATGCGTGGCTGCAGCGAAGGCGGAATACGGTATCGGCGTTTTGATCGTATTCCTGGCGATCCTGCTGGCCTTTGTGGAACCAAGGGAGATCAGAATGGGGATCAGCGCAGCTCTTGGTCTGGTGGGAATCCTTGCGGCGCTGTTCGCAACGGTATTGCTGGGCTTCTGCGACGGGTCCTGCAGCATGGAGTGCACCTGCAATCCGGCCGCCGGGCCGCTGGTGGCGGCGCTGGGGCTTTTGACCTCGGTTATTTCATTTATTAATGTGTTTTATTTAGGCCGTTCGAAAAATACATAGCTGTTTTCCATTTTGGGCATATTAGGCCTGGGAGGCGATAAAATGGGAAATAAAGATAAAGGTCTCAAGTCGGATCAGACGAAAGAGATCTACAAGAAAAAGGGAACCGGCAATGAATCCAATAAANNAAACAAAATAAAAAGCGGAACTCACAGGAATCAATAAATTGAAAAGGCTGCTTCGGGACGATGAAACCATCATCCTGAAGCGGCTTTGTTTTTGCCCATCTCGATGCTCTTCTTCAAGGCGTCCATCAGATCGATGACGTTGCTTGGCGACTCTTCCTTCGGCGCAACGATCTCTTTCCCGGATATTTTCTGTTCGATGAGATCCCGAAGCCGCTCCTGATACTCATCCTTGTAAAGGGAAGGATCGAATGGCTGGACCATGGATTCGATCAGCGTCTTTGCCATGGTAAGCTCCCCTTCGTTTAATTGCGGCCTTACGAAGGATTTGGGAATTTCCTTGATATCATCCTCGAAAAACAGGGTATTGATGAGGATGCTGTCGTCGGCCGGGATGAGGGCGAGAAGCGTTTCCTTGTTGCCCATGACGGTTTTCGCGATGGCGACCTTGCTCTCTTCCTTCATGGCGGTGCGGAGAAGCTCAAAAGCTTTTTCGCCGCCTGTTTCCGGCGCGGTATGATAGGATTTTTCATAATAGATCGGATTGATGGTTTCCAGATCCGCGAAGTGAAGGATCTGAATGGTTTTGTCCTTTTCCGTCTTTATCTTTTCAAGATCGCTGTCGGTAATGACGACATATTTATCCTTATCGTATTCGAATCCTTTGATGATATCTTCGCCGGACACCTCTTTGCCGCAATGGGCGCAGATTTTTTTATATCTGATCCTGGAATTGTCTTCCTTGTGAAGCTGGTTGAAATGAACATCGTTATCCTGAGTCGCCGTATATAAAGCGATGGGGATATAGACCAGACCGAAGGAAATCGCTCCCTTGTGCGCTACTGCCATTTTTATCACCTCATTCATTTTTATTATCCTTTATCTTAGTATTAAAAAAATAAGGCAAAATATTCCGCACATATGGCCTCATGAAAAGAAAAAGATTTGCAATACTATATAACGAAAGTGATTCGATGAATCCTTCACATTTTCGGCCGATGATTCTGAGTCGGAAAAAAAGGCAGATCATGAAAAATTTGCTTGTAATATAAAAACTCACATCGGTTAAATTAATACCACAAAGGAGGTGAATACAAATGGCAAGCAATAACAACAGCAACAATCTGGTTAAGCCGAGCGCAAAGAATGGACTCAACAACATGAAGACTGAAATTGCTAACGAGCTTGGTATTTCCGGTTATGACACATTGGATAAGGGAAACCTTACAGCTAGACAGAATGGCTATGTTGGCGGCTATATGACGAAGAGATTAGTTGAAATGGCTGAACAACAGTTATCAGGAAGATAAAGTTTTAAGCTTATATTAACGATAAATCAGCTTATGAATCTCACGATCCATAAGCTGATTTTCTTTACAGTTCCGGAGAGTACGCAGGCGGAGGTGGAAACAGAATGAATCTTTCTTTAAGGCAAAGTGCGGAAATTAAGCGTATGAAGTCGGAGATCGCCTGGCAATACGGCGTAAAAGATTTTGAAGATATAGAAGAATTCGAGAATTAAAGCGCAGCAATGCGCTTTTCTTTTTTTTTCGTTCGCATCTAGCTCCATTTGCACGGAAGTTTCTGTAACTAGTAACAAATACTGCTGATATGCTTTTTTTTCTTGTAAATTAACTTATTTGATGACATAATGAAAGCAAATAAACAGTGCTCTGCAGCGTCTGAAAATGTTACAGGGTACCGGCGGACAAACCGAAAAAATAATAGAAATTGGAGTATGGTTGGTAATATGAACATTAAAGAGATAGCGAAACAGTCCGGAGTGTCTGTCGCGACGGTTTCAAGAGTTCTGAATCATCCGGAAAGCGTGGCTCCCGGCACGAAGGAACGGATACTGAATGTGATAGAAGAGTCGGAATACACTCCGAACTGGTTCGCAAGAGGACTGAATTTCAATAAAACCGATACCATTGGTCTGCTTATCCCCAACATATTGAATCCGAGCCATATGGAAGTCGCCAAGGGCGTGGAAGACGTGGCTCACCAGAAAAATTATACGGTTCTGCTCTGCAATACGGAAAATATGATCGATAAGGAGAGGAAGTATGTTGATTCCCTGGTCAAAAGAAGGATAGACGGCGTCGTTCTCGTCTCTTCCCTCCTTGAAAACGAGGATGTGGACTGGATACGGAAACAGGGAATCCCGGTGGTCCTCATCGGTGAGAACAAGGGGGACGTCAAGAATGTGCCCATTGTCAGGATCGATTGCGAGGGCGCCGCATATAAGGCCGTGAGGCATTTGCTTGATATCGGTTACAGGGACATCGGAATTATTTACGGTATAACGCCGGAAAGAGAGAATCAAAGAAAGATCGCAGGGTATAGGCGGGCGCTGGCGGAAGAAGGAATTGTAGAGCGGGAAGAATTTCTTCAGAAGGCTGTGAACTCTATCGAGGGCGGGTACATAGCGGCGAAAAAGCTCATCGATTTAAAAACACGGCCTCAGGCGATCTTTACCTCTTCCGATCTCCTGGCCTTCGGAGCCATCGACGCTATGAAGGACCATGGGATCAGGGTGCCTGAAGACATCGCATTCGTCGGGTTTGACAACATAAGGATGTCCAATTTGTTGGATCCGAAGCTTACAACAGTTGAAAAACCGTTGCATAAAATGGGTGTCGTAGGAGCCAGACTCCTGTTTGACATTATTGACAGCAAAGAGGAAGAGGGCAACAGCAGGGAGATCCTGCTGCAGTCCAAGCTGAAGATAAGAAAATCCTGTGGACACAGGGAGAGGATTGGAGAGATATTCTAATGAAAACAGATTTTTTAGGACTCAAGCTGAAGAACCCCGTCATTATCGCGGCCGGTCCATGGAACAGGGACGGCATGTGCATAAGAAAAGGTCTTGCCGCGGGAGCGGGAGCTGTGATTACGGAGACCATCGTCACCGACGCTGAGTTTGACGTCCGGCCCCGCATTGCGTACGATGGCCTGGGAGCGCAGAACATCAGGCTTTACAGCGATATTCAGGTTGAGGGCTGGCAAAGGGAAATGGACATCGCAAAGGGTCAGGACGGCATCGTCATCGCCAGCATTTCCGCTCACACACCTCCGGAATTGGCGTATCTCGCATTGAAGATGGAAAAATTCGGTGCGGACGCCATTGAAATGAACATATCGTCTCCTATGGGGGAGGCTCTGGAGGTAGTCGCTTCCGATGCGGAAAGGGTATACCAGATGACGAGAGAGGTGGTGCAGAATGTGAAGATTCCGGTGATGGTAAAACTGTCCCAGAACGCCACCAATATATCCAAAGCGGCAAAGGCCGTGAAGCGTGCCGGCGGCGCGGGCGTCAGCGCCATCAATACGGTCCGGTGCATTCTCGGAGTCGATATCGATACCATGGAGCCTACGCTGTCGACCTACGGAGGATATTCCGGCGCGCCTATCAGGCCCCTGGGGCTGGCTTCCGTCGCAAGCATTGCCCAGGCGGTGGACATTCCCATCTGCGGCATCGGCGGGATCGAAAACTATAAAAACGCGCTGGAATACATTATGCTCGGCGCTTCCGCCGTCGAAGTCGGCACCGCGGTCATGATCAACGGATTTGGACGGATCACGGAAATCGTAAACGACCTGGAACGATGGGCGGACGAAAAAGGCATAACGGAAGTGAAGGCGGTCAGCGGGGGTGCGTTAAAGAACCTGAAGTCCTTTGAGGAGATCAAGATCGAGCCCGTGGTCAGCCGCATCGACGATCCAGCCTGTGACGCCGACTGCGACGCCTGCGTAAAAGCGTGTATTTACGGGGCGATACGGAAGGAAGAGGGAAGGATGATCCAGAACTCGGAAGCGTGCACCGGATGCGGCCTCTGCATATTTATCTGTCCGGATAAAAAATACCGGCTGGATTGGTAAGAAAAAATCAAAATTTTTAAATTTTTTGAAGATTTCATGAAAGAAGTCCTTGCATAATAAAAAAAAGATGATACAATTATAATGTGCTGTAACTGGTTTCACAGTCACCTCAGCATTGGACAAATTCTATTTGTGATTCTTACAAATCAGTATCGAAGGCCGGAAACAAGCATTCAGGTTATCCAGAACTTTATTAAATGTGAGAAGGAGTTGAAAAGATTTGAGTAAGGTAGTGAAAGCAAAGTATACTGCTGACGCTGTAGACGGGTTTACACCGAGAACAGCGATGGAAGAAGCGGCGAGATGCTTGTTGTGTATCGACGCACCATGCAGTAAAGGCTGCCCGGCAGGAACCGATCCCGGGAAGTTTATCAGATCAATCAGATTCAGAAATGTTAAAGGTGCCGCCGAAACGATCAGAGAAAACAACGTTTTAGGTGGAAGCTGCGCAAGAGTATGTCCTTACGACAGGCTTTGCGAGGAAGCCTGCAGCAGATGCGGCATCGACAGGCCGATTGAAATCGGTAAATTGCAGAGATTTGCCGTCGAGCAGGAAAAAATTTATAAAATGAAGATTTTAACAGCCCCCGCAAAGAAAAAGGCCGCGAAGGTCGCTTGCGTAGGAGCTGGCCCGGCATCCCTTGCATGCGCTGCAAAACTTGCGCAGGAGGGCTATCAGGTAACCATTTTCGAAGCGGCGGAGAAAGCCGGCGGAGTGCTTACATATGGCATCACTCCGGCAAGACTTCCCCAGCATGTTGTGAACTTCGATATCAAATCCGTAAAAGATTTAGGCGTTAAATTTGTTTTCAATACAAAAGTTGGCGTGGACATCACGGTGGATGAACTGAAAAAGGACGGCTTCAAGGCCATCTTCATCGGCGCCGGACTTTGGGACGCCAAGACTCCCGATATCCCCGGGAAAGATCTGAAAGGCGTTACAAGCGCAATCGACTTCCTGAAGGCCGCAAGGGAATCAAAGGGCACTTTCAATCCTGGCAAGAAGGTCGTCGTCATCGGCGGCGGAGACGTTGCTATGGACTGCGCTACGACAGCGAAGCTTCTGGGAGCTGAAAGCGTAATGATTTATTACAGAAGAACCCTGGAAGAAGCCCCTGCAAACATGACAGAGATTCAGTATGCCATTTCTCTTGGCGTTACCATTACCACAAACTTTGCACCAAAGGAATTCATCGGTAACAATAAGGTCGAATTTGCAGTATTCCAAGGCAGAGACGGCGCTTCCGAAGCGAAGGTTGCCGCTGACACCGTAGTTCTGGCAATCGGCCAGGCTCCGGAAGACATGACGAAGGTCGCTCCCGTTAAGACGACGGAAAAGGGAATGATCGCTGCGAATGCAAAAGGCAAGACGAATGTGGCCGGAATCTATGCTGCAGGCGACGCTGTAAACGGTGGAAAGACTGTCGTTGAAGCGGTTGCCGCAGGAAAAGAAGCAGCTGCTGAAATCATTAGCTACCTTGAAAAGAAAGAAGGTGTAAAGTAATGGCTGTTAAGAAAGATTTATCCATAGAATATTTAGGCGTAAAATGTGAAAATCCATTCTTCCTTTCATCATCACCGGTCGGCGGAAACTATGACATGGTCAGAAAGGCTTATGAAGCCGGATGGGGCGGAGTGTTCTTCAAGACTGCAGGCATCTTTGTAGCTGACGAATGTTCTCCCAGATTTGACCAGGTAAACAAAGAAGGTTTACCCTGGCTCGGCTTCAAAAACATGGAACAGATTTCCGACAAACCGACGGAAGTAAACTTTGAGTTCATGCGCAGACTGAAGGAAGATTATCCGGAAAAGATCATGGTTGCTACCATCATGGGAAGCTCAGACGAAGAATGGAAAGAGCTCGCGAAGATGTGCGACCAGGCGGGCGCAGACCTGATCGAAGGAAACTTCTCATGTCCGCAGATGACGAGCCATGCCATGGGTTCCGACGTAGGTTCCACACCCGAGCTGGTAAAGCAGTATTGCAAAGCGGTCACATCCGTTACCAAGACTCCCTTCATCGCGAAGATGACTCCGAATGTAACGAATATGATCCTTCCCGCCCGCGCTGCCATCGAAGGCGGAGCTGCCGGTATTTCCGCAATCAACACAGTAAAATCTATCACAAACATTGACTTTGAGAATATGACCGCTATGCCGGTTGTAAACGGTAAGTCCTCCATTTCCGGTTATTCCGGAGCCGCGGTTAAGCCTATCGCTTTAAGATTTGTCGCTCAGATGCTGCAGGACGAAATCGTAAGCAAGGTTCCCATCAGCGGAATCGGCGGCATTGAAACCTGGAGAGACGCTATGGAATTTCTCGTGCTGGGCTGCAGAAACGTTCAGGTTACCACAGCCATCATGCAGTACGGCTACAGAATCATCGAAGATATCATCAGCGGCGTAAGCCACTTCATGGATGAAAGAGGATATGACAAGCTCGACGATCTTATCGGTACCGCATTAGGAAATATCATTCCTGCCGAAGAGCTCAACAGAGATTTCAAGATCGTTCCCCATATCGACGACAAGAAGTGTATCGGCTGCGGGAGATGCTACGTTTCCTGTTATGACGGAGCTCATCAGGCCATCGATTGGGATGAAAAGAAGAGAAGACCCAGCATCAACGAGGAATGCGTAGGCTGTCACCTCTGCCTGAATGTATGCCCTGTTCAGGGTTGCATCACTCCCGGAGAGATCAAGTGGAAGGAAGGCAGAAAGCCTGTTGACATCGCATTGAAGCATGATTACGAATAAGCTTAAGAGGTTTTCCTCTTAACATATTGAAACATGACCGCCTTAATAAACAAGAAAACCCTGCTTCCGGCAGGGTTTTCTTGTTTATTTCAGGGCAATACTGTATAATAATTCTACTGATTATAATGCGGCAAAGCGGACAGCAGCGAGGGTCGCGAGTCTGTAATATTTTTGAGATGGGGGCTGCTATGCAGAAGATTTTAATTGTTGAGGATGAACCGAACATCAGGGAACTGGTGCTCTATAACTTGAAACAGAACGGATATGAGACGCTGGCGGCTGAGGACGGCCCTCAGGGCCTTTCCATGGCCCGAGGGGAAAATCCTGACCTGATTCTCCTCGACATTATGCTTCCCGGGAAAAACGGCTATGATATCTGTAAAGAGCTGAGGGCGGAAGGAAACAAGACGCCGATCATCATGCTGACGGCGAAGAACGAGGAGATCGACAAGGTTCTCGGTCTGGAATTCGGCGCCGACGACTATATCTCCAAGCCTTTCGGAATCCGCGAGCTGATCGCACGGATCAAGGCGGTGCTGAGGAGATATGAAAACAGCCCGGAGCAGGGAGCCGCTGCAAGCGGCGCGGCTGCCGCGGCGGATTCAGGTCTCACCATCGGGGATCTTTCCATCAATATCTCCAGCCATGAAGTCAGGCTGGCCGGCAAGCTTCTGGAGCTGACTCTGAAGGAGTTCGATCTGCTCAGAGTCCTCGCTGAAAACAGGGGCAGGGTCATGACCCGGGATCAGCTTCTGGACAAGGTATGGGGCTTTGAATATATCGGTGAGACGAGGACCGTGGACGTACACGTCAGGTATCTGAGAAAGAAGCTTGGGGATGAGGATAACGAGGGAAAATATATTCAGACGGTTCGCGGCATCGGATATAAGATGCCATAAAAGGAGCGAATATGCGTAAAAGGTTTCTTTTGTTTTCGATTGGCCTGGTCCTCCTCAGCGTCGTCATTACCAGCACGATTTCCATCCATGTGAATATCAACAATTTTATCGAGGAAAAGGAGAAGGCGCTTCTGACAGATTGCCGGCTCATAAACATTGCGATTGCGGAGGAATACGACACAGGGACAGAGGTGGACTACAGCGAGGCGGCGAAGGATTTTTCCGCCGAGATGGGGCTTCGCCTCACTTTCATCGATATGAAGGGGAACGTTCTGGGAGACTCCGCGGAGGGGTCCAATTACATTTCCATGGAAAACCACCTCGGCAGGGAAGAGATAACAGAGGCGATCCTGAGAGGCGAAGGGAAAAGCAACAGAAAGAGCGAAACCCTCGGGACGGAGTTCCTTTATGTGGCGGATACCTTGGAATATCACGGCGCAAACGTCCTGATCACCCGTGTTGCCCTGGAAATCGACAAACTGAAAATGATCAACGAATACATCGTAAAGACGTCGCTCCTTTCGTCTCTGGTGGGAATCCTGATTGCGGCGGTCATCGCTTTCTGCTATACGGCGACTCTCATGAAGCCCATCAACGCGATGGAAAAGCGGCTTGAGGCGACAATGGAGGAAAACAAGAAAGCCGAACAGATCAGAAAGGACTTCGTGGCCAACGTCACCCATGAGCTGAAAACTCCGCTGACCACCATAAAGAGCTATACGGAGACCCTCCTTACCGGCCAGGTGGACGACCGGGAGACCGAAACCCAGTTCCTTGGCATCATCGACACGGAAGTCGATCGGATGAACCGCCTGGTCAAAGACCTGCTGCAGCTTTCCAGACTGGATTACGATCAGGAGAAGTGGAACAAAAAAGAAAGCAACCTCATCAGCTTGCTGAAATCTGTCGTGACAAAGGTTGAAATGACAGCGAAAAATAAAAATCAACACCTCAATTGCATCTTTGACGACAGCCAGCAGGTCATGGCGGTAATCGACAAGGACCGCATCGAGCAGGTGCTGATGAATGTGCTTTCCAACGCGATCAAATACACTCAGGAAGGCGGCAGAATCGATATCGACGTTCTCCAGGCCGGAAAAGAAGCTCAGCTGATCGTCGCCGACAACGGCATCGGAATTCCGGAAAAAGAGCTTTCCCGCGTCTTTGAGCGCTTCTTCCGGGTGGACAAGGCCCGGTCAAGAGCCATGGGCGGCACCGGGCTGGGGCTGTCGATTTCGAAACAGATCATAGAGGAGCATAACGGCAGCATTGAGATCGAAAGCAAGGAAGGAAAGGGCACCAGGGTGACCATCACCCTTCCTCTCGCCCGCATCAGAGGCAAAAAGAACATAGACTGAATACCGGTAATAATTGCACCCCCCAGATAATATATTGAATGGGGGTGTTTTTATGGATGCGCATGTAGTGAATATCGACAACAGGGAAAGGGTTTCCGTAACAGAGGTCACCGACGTCGAAAGCTTTAATGAGGAAATCATCCTGCTGACATTGAAAAACGGAGGCTTGATTATCAGAGGAGAGAATCTTCACATTCAGAAACTGGATCTGGAGGAAGGAAGAGTCCTTATTTCCGGCTCCATCGGCTCCGCGGTATATACGGAGAAAAAAGACAGGCAGGAAAAGGGCTTCCTGAAGAAAATTCTGAAATGAATGCCGTCGATTCCGAATTCAATATCGTCAATCCGCTGATCATCAACCAGTCCTTCGAATTTGTCATCATGCTTTTTGCAGGGATGACAATTATGCTTTTTTACGATATCTTTGTCAAGGTAAAAGGCAGGCTGAGGCCGCGAAAAGGGATATCTTTCGCTGAGGATATCCTGTTTTGGCTGTTTGCCGCCCTGCTGACTTCGGCCTTCCTTTACTACTGCAGCTACGGACGGCTGAGCTTCCATGCCCTTATCGCATTCGGAGCCGGGGCCGTATTGTGGAAAAGATTTTTTTGTGGTACAATACACTAGTATTGGTTTGATACAGGGGGGAACACAAGGGGACGATTCTTCTGTATTCAGATAGAGGAGCCGTCCCCTTGTGCTTTCCCCGCGAAAAAGGTGATTTTTTATATGCTGAAGAAAAAAAAGCGGCGCAGCAGAGAGTTTAAGAACAGCAATCAGGTCATCGATATTGAAAAAGCAAGACAGGTCCGAAGGCAGAAAAGGGAGGAAACTGTCGGCAAGAAGTCAAAACCCCGGAAGACAAAGCCCGTTGTTACGGGGCGCCAGGCGGGAAAAAAAGCCCGTCGCAGAGCGATCTACTTTGTGATTTTTCTGATCATTGGCGGCGTTATAGCGGTGTATACCTTCAATATCTTCACTCTGAAGATTACCGAGGCGAGAACCGAGAAAGAGCTGCAGGCTCTGATGGAGCAGAAGGCCAAGCTTGAACGGGTTTATTCCCAGGTCAACAGTCCGGAATATATCGAGCAGCAGGCAAGACAGCAGCTGAGGATGATCAAACCGGGGGAGATTTTATACGTCCTCCCCGATAAAGATAAAGCAAAAGAGAAGAAGTCCACCGGCGGAGGGGTCGTACCGGAATGATAAAGGAAGTCATCATCGTAGAAGGCAGGGATGACGAGGCGGCGGTAAAAAGAGCGGTGGAAGCGGAAACCATCGCCACCCACGGCTTTGGGATCTCACGGGAAACCTTCGCGCGCATCGAAAAAGCATATTCCGGAAGGGGGATCATCATCTTTACGGATCCCGACTTTGCCGGAGAAAAAATAAGAAAGAGGCTTTCCGAACGCTTTCCCCTGGGGAAGCATGCTTTTTTGCCGAGGGACGAGGCCCTGAAGGACGGAGATATCGGCATTGAAAACGCGTCGGAGGACTCCATCCGGGAAGCGCTCGGGAAGGCGAGGCCGACGGTCCTTGAAAAGCGGTCGGAATTTCAGCAGGGTGATATGCTGGACTGGGGATTGATTGGAGCGCCGGGAGCCGCCGCGAGAAGGGACAAGCTCGGCAAGCTGCTTGGGATCGGGTACGGAAACAGCAAGGTTTTCCTGAACCGGCTCAACCAATATGGCATCAAACGGCAGGAATTCAAAGCGGCCGTTGAAGAAATGGAGAACCAATGAAGTTATATTCACCGGCAACGATCAACGAGATAAAAAATAAATACGGTTTTAAGCTTTCCAGAAGCCTGGGACAGAACTTTCTGACCGACAAGAATATCATCGACAAGATCATTGAGAAGTCGATGGTCGGAAAAGGGGATCTCGTCCTTGAGATCGGCCCCGGTATTGGCGTGCTGACGGCCGCCGCGGCCGCCGTGGCGGGCAAGGTTATCGCCATAGAAATCGATCGGGGATTGATTCCGATTTTAAAGGAAAACCTCAGCGAATACGATAACATTGAAATCATAAACAGCGACGTGCTGAAGACCGATCTCACGTCGATCCTGGAACAAAACAGGGAAATAAACGGTCAAAAAACAGAAGGCATGAAAATATTGGGAAACCTTCCCTATTATATAACGACTCCCATCATCATGAAAATCCTGGAGGATAAGGTCCCCGTGGACTGCATCACCATCATGCTGCAGAAAGAGGTCGCCGACCGGATCAAGGCGGCGCCCGGGACAAAGGCCTATGGAGCGCTGTCCGTGGCGGTGCAGTACTATTGCACTGTCGCCCATGTGGCCAATGCGCCGAAGGAAATCTTTGTTCCGCAGCCCAAGGTGGATTCCGCGGTGATCCGGCTTGATGTCCGAAAGGAAAAACCCGTGAAGCTCAACAGCGAGGAAGCCTTTTTCGCCGTGGTTAAGGCGGGCTTCGGACAGCGGAGAAAAACCCTGCTCAATTCTCTGACAGGGGTTTACGGGTTGACGAAGGAAGAGATCGCGGCAGTCATGGCGACGGCGGACATTGATCCCATGAGGAGGGCGGAAACCCTCAGCCTGGAGGAATTCGCGGCCCTGGCGAATGCTGTAAGACCTGAAAATTGACATCTGGAGGANNNAAACTTTTTACACCAAATATCTGCGCAATTCCATCGTGTTATGTGCAGTTCTGGCGCTTGTCATCAATTTTATAATAGAGGCGGCGAGCAGAAGATCGGTGTTTGCCTGCCTGGATTATATGACGGGCTCCCCGATGACATTTATCTATAACGCGTTTATGATATTTTTCACCTTCTCCCTCGCCTACCTTGTGAGACGGAGAATATTCATCTATATCATGGTATCGATTTTCTGGCTGGGAACGGGAATCACCAACGGAATCATTCTGAGCAACAGGATCACCCCCTTTACCGTGACGGATCTGTCCATGCTGAGTTCCGTCATATCGATCATTCCGGTTTATCTCAGCACCGTGCAGATCGTCCTTGCGGCGGTGGCGGCGGTGATCCTCGTAGTCGCTTTGATTTTAGCCTTCATCTTTATGCCGAAGCGCAAACAGAAGATCAATTATAAGAAAAGCTTTGCGGGGGTCCTGATCATCGGTCTGGCGCTGTTCGGCCTGACCAACCTCGCCATCGACCGGAACTGGGTGTCCACGTATTTCGGCAACCTCAATTACGCATACCGCGACTACGGATTTCCCTACTGCTTTATGAATACCTGGCTGAATACGGGAATTTCCGCTCCGCAAAACTATTCCGCAGGAGAGATCGCCGGGATATTTACGTCGGATGAGCTGAAGGAGCTGAGAAGCGAAGTTTCTTCCGGCGGCAGCAACGCTTCCGCGTCGGAAAACGGCGGGGAGAGAAAGCCCAACGTGCTCATGCTCCAGATGGAATCCTTTTTCGACCCGACGCTGATGAAAAACCTGCAGTTCTCGGAAGATCCGGTTCCAAATTTCAGGAAGCTGAAGGAGCAGTATTCTTCGGGATTCCTGACGGTTCCGGCCATCGGCGCAGGGACGGCAAACACCGAATTTGAAGCGCTGTCCGGGATGAGGGTCCGGTTTTTCGGCCCCGGAGAGTATCCCTATAAATCCATACTGACGGATGAAACCTGCGAAAGCCTGGCTTATGACCTGAAGAAGCTGGGCTACGGCACTCATGCGATACACAATCACAGAGGCGCCTTTTACGGAAGAAACAAGGTGTTTCCGAATCTGGGATTCGACACCTTTACCTCTCTGGAATATATGAACAGCGTTTCCAAAACGCCGAAGAACTGGGCGAAGGACAGCGTGCTGACCGACGAGATCATCTCCGCCCTGGAGTCCACAAAGGGCGAGGACTTCGTATATACCATATCCGTTCAGGGGCACGGGCAGTACCCTACCTCCAAGGTCATTGAAAATCCCGACGTGACCGTTTCCGGCATCACGGTGGCAAGCGAGGACAACGCCTTTGAGTACTATCTCCAACAGATCCACGAGATGGACCAGTTCCTCGCAGATCTGACCGACGCTTTGAATAAATTGAACGAACCGACGGTGCTGGTGATCTACGGAGACCACCTGCCGGGCCTGACCATCAGCAACGAGGATCTGGTAAACGGAGACGTATATCAGACTCAATATGTCATCTGGAACAATCTCGGCCTGGAAAAACAGGACAAAGACCTTTACTCCTATCAGATCGGAGCGGAGGTTCTGAACCAGATCGGGATCCATGAAGGGATCATGACAAAATACCATCAGGATCACATGAAGGATCCGGACTACCTCGCAAACCTGAAAGCCCTCCAGTACGACATGCTTTACGGGAAGGGATATATTTTCGGACAGATCGGGCAGGACGGCCCCTATAAGCCCGACGACATGAAGATGGGCGTAAGGCCTATCAAAGTCGATAAGATTGTGAAGATCGGCGGAAAATATTACATCAAAGGCGAGAATTTCACCCCTTACAGCAAGATTTCCATAGACGGGAAAATTCTCGACACCATATTCCTCGGCCCTTCGGTTCTCGGTCTGCTGGAGGAAGCAAACCCCAACGACGTATCGAAGATGAAGGTCAGCCAGGTTGAAAAGAACAACGAGATCCTGAGTACCACGGAATAAAAGAGGACCCGAAGACGCGGGCATAAATGCGGAACCGAAAGCGCAGGGAAAGGAATGAGGGAATTGCCATGAAGACGATGGAAACGGAACGATTGATCCTGAGGGACTGGGATGTGAATGACGTGGACGACCTGTATGAATACGCCAGCAACCCCAACGTCGGCCCCAACGGGAGCTGGAAGCCCCACGAGAGCAAGACGGAGTCCTTGGAAATCATGCAGACTCTGTTTATCAACAAGTATGACTCCTGGGCCATAGTATACCAGGAAAATGGAAAAGTCATCGGCTCCATCGGATATGAGCCCGACACAAAGAGGCCGGGAATCAACTGCAGGGAGCTTGGCTACGCCTTGAGCGAGGACTACTGGGGAAAGGGGATCATGACGGAGGCGGCAAAAGCCGTGATCCGTTACGGCTTTGAGGAGATGGGACTCGACATGGTGACGATTTACCGCAATCCCTACAACAAGAGATCCGGGAGGGTGATCGAAAAGTGCGGCTTCACCTTGGAGGGGACCCTGAGAAGTGCGAATAAAGTCTATGACGGTTCCATCCGGGACGTGATGTGCTTTTCCATGACGAAGGAAGAACATCAGGAGCTGAAGAAAAGGGATGCCCAGGCGCCGCAAAAGGAAAGATGATGGAAGAGAGCAAAAATGCCATCTTTGCCGGGACCGGCGGCAAGACCAACTATGTATACATCGTCCGGTGTGCGGACAGCACGCTCTATACCGGGTTTACAACGGATCTGGAGGGCAGAATGGAAGCCCATAACCGGGGCGCCGGAGCCAAATACACCAGAGGCAGGGGCCCTGTCCAGCTTCTCTACAGCGAAGCTTTTACAACGAAAGGCGAGGCGCTGAAGAGGGAGATCCAGATCAAGAAACTGAAGAGGACCGGAAAACTGAAACTGATCAATTTTATTCAGGAGGATTAATGATATGAGAAAAATTGTTGAAACAAAAGCGGCTCCCGCAGCCATCGGCCCCTATTCCCAGGGGAACATCTTTGGAAATCTGATTTTTACATCGGGCCAGGTTCCCCTCGATCCGGAAACCGGCGCCGTTGTGGGGACGACCATCGAAGAGCAGACCGAGCAGGTATTCAAGAACGTGAAGGCGATACTGGAAGCGGCTGGAAGCTCTCTTCAGAACGTTCTCAAGACCACGGTGTTTATCAAGGACATGAACGATTTTGCTGCGATGAACGCAGTATACGCAAAATATTTCACAGAGGGCTCTTATCCGTCCCGTTCAGCCGTTGAGGTGGCTCGCCTGCCCAAGGATGTGCTGGTGGAAATCGAGACCGTCGCATATCTATAAGGTTAAAAACCCGCCGACCCGCCGGAAGAAAGAGGTTTTTTATGTTCTACCACAGCTTTGACCAGATCCTGAACAAGGTTCGGGAAAATCCCGTAAAGCGGAAAGTCGCCGTGGCGGGGGCGGCCGACAGGCACGTCCTCGACGCCGTGATGGAAGCGCGGAGAATGGGCATTGCAGCCCCGGTCCTCGTGGGAGACACGGACGAAATCACAACCCTGCTCGCGGAAATGGGATTCGACGGTTCGGAATTTGAAATTGCCTGGGCCGGAAGCCCGNNGAATGCGGAGAGACCGCGGTAGGTCTGATCAGGGACCGGAAAGCGGACTTCATCATGAAGGGGATGATCGATACAAAGGATATCCTGAAACCCCTGGTCAAAAAAGAAAACGGCCTGAATCTGGGGAGAACCATGTCCCATGTGGCGCTGGATGAGATTCCCGGAATGAGCCGCCTGACCGTGATGACCGACGGAGGCATGATCCCGTATCCGACTCTGGAGGAAAAGAAGGACATCATCATCAACGCGGTGGAGATGCTTCGCGCTCTCGGATACGACGAGCCGTCGGTGGCGGTGCTCTGCGCTATTGAAAAGGTGAACCCGAAGATGACGGAGACCGTAGACGCCGAAGCGCTGGCGGCTATGAACAGGGAAGGTATCATCCCAAACTGCCATGTGGTGGGCCCCATTTCCTATGACATTGCCATGAGCGCGGACATCGCCCGGGAAAAGAAGTATGACTGCGCTTATTGCGGGCAGTTCGATATCCTGCTGGCGCCGACCATGGCGGCGGGAAACCTGGTGAACAAAAGCCTTACGGTAACGGCAGGCGCGCTGATGGCAGGGGTGATCATGGG
>DLFX01000248.1:0-1014 GCA_002482405.1 Firmicutes bacterium UBA7709
GGAGATGGGGTTTTTGACGCATCCACATACTTCGGCGGGCAGAGTGCCTTCCGACAAGGCTTACCGGTTATACGTGAACAACCTGATGCAGAGATATGAGCTGCCGGAAGAAGAAAAGCACATCATCGAGGAAAAGATCAAGAAAAATGTCACCGAGCTGGACCGGACGATTCAGCATGTGGCGTCCCTGTTGTCGGAGCTCACCAATCTGACGTCCTTTGCGATCACGCCGAATCAGGAGTCCAACAGGCTGAAATACATCAACTTCATGCCAGTGGACGAGGCGACCGTCGTTTTGATGATCGTAACGGAAAGCGGAAAGGTGTCCAATACAGCCATCAAGATGAAGGTGCCCTACACGGAAGAAAACCTTACGCTGCTATCAAAGGTTATGACATACAACTATAAGGGAAAAAGCCTGAGCGACATTCTGAAGTCGGAAATCATCAGGAATTTTGAGTCGGACATCGCAGCGATGAGCAGCCTTGTAGAGAACATCAGGCCGAATTTTATCAGCACGCTGGAGAATATGCTCAATGTAGAGCTGTTTATGGATGGGCTTACAAATATCTTCTCCATTCCGGAATATAATGATATCGAAAAAGCCAAAGTATTTCTGGAGATGATCAATCAAAAGAAGCACTTTACCGATGTGCTGCTGAACAGGGAAAACGGGGTAATTATCACCATCGGAGCAGAAAACTCCGAGGATGTCATGAAAGACTGCAGCCTGATCACGGCGACTTACCATATCAATGGAAAGCTGGTAGGAAAGCTCGGGGTCATCGGCCCCACCAGGATGAAATACGACGAAGTGACCTCAATCATTGAATATATCACGGATAACATAAATCAGACATTTAAAATAACGGGAGGAAAAGATGACGATGGCGACAAATAAGAAAAAGATACCCGACGATGCCCAGACAATCGATAAAGAACAGAAATTTGAGGCGTCGGAGGGGGAAGAAAAGGAGCCGGACGCGGTAGACGGCGAAGAGCAGGCGACTCAGG
>DLFX01000248.1:1043-10572 GCA_002482405.1 Firmicutes bacterium UBA7709
GAGGAAGAACTGAACACCCGGTATCTGAGGCTGGCCGCAGATTTTCAAAATTTCAAAAGAAGAGTGGAGAAAGAGAAAGGCGACATTTATGCATATGCTAACGAGAAACTCGTAGTAGAATTGCTTGATGTAATAGATAATTTCGAAAGGGCGCTCCAACACAGCGACAGCAGCGAAAGCTTTGCCGAAGGCATGAACATGATCTTTAAACAGTTTAAAGGAGTGCTGGAAAAAAGCGGAGTTGAGGAAATTNNATAGGGGAACAGTTTGATCCGAATTTCCATCACGCGGTGCTCACCGAAAATTCGGTGGAATATGAAAGCGGAAAGGTCACACAAGTATTGCAAAAGGGGTATTTACTGAATAAAAAGGTCGTCCGTCCCGCCATGGTAAAAGTGGCGGAATGACCAGGGCGGCGCTTGCAAATGAAGAAGGCAGATATTCAAAAGAATACCGGAGTAAAATCGATTAGACAATAAAACAAATTAGGAGGATATTACAATGGGTAAAGTAATAGGAATTGACTTAGGAACAACAAACTCATGCGTAGCCGTTCTGGAAGGCGGGGAGCCGGTGGTAATCGCCAATGCCGAGGGTAACAGAACAACCCCGTCGGTAGTCGGTTTCGCCAAGAACGGAGAAAGACTGGTGGGTGAGACTGCGAAGAGACAGGCTATCACCAACCCTGACCGGACGATCGCTTCCATAAAGAGATATATGGGAACCGACCACAAGGTTGAAATAGATGGAAAAACATACACACCTCAGGATATTTCCGCAATGATCCTTACAAAGCTAAAGACCGATGCGGAAAGCTATCTCGGTGAAAAGGTCACGGAAGCGGTCATTACCGTTCCCGCATACTTCACAGACAGCCAGAAGCAGGCGACTAAAGACGCGGGAAAGATCGCGGGGCTTGACGTCAAGAGGATCATCAACGAGCCTACTGCGGCGTCCCTTGCTTACGGCCTTGACAAAGATCAGTCCCATCACAAGATCTTAGTGTACGACCTGGGCGGCGGTACCTTCGACGTATCTGTTCTCGAACTGGGAGACGGCGTATTTGAAGTGCTTGCCACAAACGGAGACACCAGACTCGGCGGAGACGACTTCGACGAGGTTCTGATCAACTTTATCGCAGACAGCTTTGCGAAGGAAAACGGCATCGATTTGAGAAAAGACAAGATGGCGCACCAGAGGTTGAAGGAAGCTGCGGAAAAAGCAAAGAAAGAGCTTTCCAGCTCACAGACGACGAATATCAACCTTCCGTTCATCACAGTGAATCAGGATGGACCGCTCCATTTGAACATGGACATCACCAGGGCGAAATTTGACCAGCTCACCGGCCATCTGGTGGAAAGGACCATCGAACCGATGAAAAAGGCCATGGCAGACGCCGGCGTCACCACCAACGACCTTGCAAAGGTAATTCTGGTGGGCGGCTCCACAAGAATTCCGGCCGTCCAGGAGGCAGTGAAAAAAATTACCGGTAAAGACCCGTTTAAGGGAATCAATCCCGACGAGTGCGTGGCTATCGGCGCTGCGGTCCAGGCCGGCGTGCTGACCGGAGAAGTAAAGGACGTGCTGCTCCTTGACGTAACCCCGCTGTCGCTGTCCATCGAAACATTGGGCGGCGTCGCCACAAGGCTGATCGAAAGAAATACGACGATCCCGACAAAGAAGAGCCAGATATTCTCCACTGCGGCAGACAACCAGTCGGCGGTGGACATCCACGTAATGCAGGGTGAAAGAGAGATGGCATCAGGGAACATAACCCTCGGCAGGTTCCAGCTTTCCGGAATTCCGCCGGCCCCTCGCGGCATCCCTCAGATCGAGGTTACCTTTGATATCGACGCCAACGGCATTGTAAACGTAAGCGCTAAGGATCTGGGCACCGGCAAGGAGCAGAGGATTACCATCACCTCCTCGACCAAGCTTTCCGACGACGAAATCAAGCAGAAGGTCAAAGAAGCAGAGCAATATGCGGAAGAGGACAAAAAGAAGAAGGAAGAGGTCGAAATCAGAAACAGGGCTGAAACTCTCGTCTATGAAACCGAAAAATCCATAAAAGAAATCGGCGCAAACCTGAGCGAAGATGAAAAGTCGAAGATCGAGGGCGCGAAGGACGCGTTATCCAAGGCTCTTGAAGGGAACAACATGGAGGAGATCAAGGAAAAGACGGACGCTCTGACGGAAGAATTCCACACGATCTCTGCGAAGATGTATCAGCAGTCACAGCAGGCACAGGGCGGAGCCGGAGGCTTTGACCCGAACATGGGAGGCATGGGCGGAACAGGCGGAAGCGCCGATCAGGGTGACTCGGAACCAAAACCGGACAATGTAGTGGATGCGGATTACGAGGTAGTCGACGACGACAAATAGAGGTAGTTGACGGCATTCAATAAAAGAAGTATAATTTTGCGGTACGCACCTTGGGGGGCGTACCGCAAAAAGCTAGTAAGAGAGGGTTTCATTGATGGCAGAAAAACGAGATTTTTATGAGGTCCTTGGACTGAAAAAGGGCGCATCGGAGGATGAGATAAAAAAAGCCTTTCGAAAAAAGGCCATGGAGTATCATCCGGACCGAAACCCGGGAGACAAGGCCGCGGAAGAAAAGTTTAAAGAAGTAAACGAAGCTTACAGCATACTTTCTGACCCTCAGAAGAAGGATAAATACGATCGGTTCGGCCACGCGGGAGTTGATCCCAGCGCCGGTTTCGGCGGCGGTTTCAACGGAGGCTTCGGCGGTTTTGAAGATATATTCGGCGACCTGTTTGGAGGCATGTTCGGCGGCGGTTTCGGCCAGAACAATGCAAGAAGAAGAAACGGCCCGAGAAAAGGCCAGGATCTGCAGAAGGGCATCAGCATCACCTTTGAGGAAGCGGCTTTCGGTACGAAGAAGCAGATTCAGATCAACAAGAACGTGGCCTGCGAAAGCTGCGGCGGCAGCGGTGCGGAAAAAGGCTCCAGCAAGGTCACCTGTCAAAAGTGCGGCGGTACCGGAGAGATCCGCACGACCCAGAGGACGCCCTTCGGGCAGTTTTCCAACGTCCAGACCTGCGACAAGTGCGGCGGCGCCGGAGAGGTGAATGAAAATCCCTGCCACGCGTGCGGCGGCACGGGGAACGTCAGAAAGACCGTTACGATTTCCGTGGATATTCCGGCAGGCGTTGACAACGATTCCGTGATTTCCATCAAAGGACAGGGAGAGCCCGGCGCCAACGGAGGCCCCAACGGGGATCTCTATGTGGTCATATCCGTTCAGCCCCATTCTTTATTCACACGGCGGGGCACCGACCTGTGGCTGGAAATACCCATTACGTTCAGCCAGGCGGCCCTTGGAGACGATATCGTCGTTCCGACCTTGAAGGAAAAGGTCTCCTACAAAATTCCGGCAGGCACGCAGCCTGAAACCGTATTCCGTCTTAAGGGGAAGGGAATCAAGTCCCTACGTTCCTCAAAGGTCGGAGATCTCTATGTAAAAGTGGTTCTTGAGGTGCCGACCAAGCTGACGGGAGAGCAGAAAAAGCTTATCAACAAGTTCGGAGAGACCCTCAACACCGACGGATATACCAAAAGGAAAAAGTTTGCAGACACGATGAGGGAGATCTTTAAATAAGAATGCAATATATAGAAGTAAAAATTTTCACATCACAGGAAAATATCGACCCGCTGACCTGTATTCTCATGGATATGGGGATAGCGGGTTTTGCTATTGAGGACGCCCGGGATTTTCGGGACCTGATGAATAAAAAAAATACATATGATTGGGACTATATCGATGAAAGCCTGATGGAGCTTGAACATGTCCGGACCAGCGTTGTTTTCTATCTGGAAGAGTCGGAGGAGGGCCGCCGGCTTCTCGGACAGCTTCAGGGGAAATACGGTTCGGAGATGGTGTGGAAAGCTGTGGATGATTCCGACTGGAAGGATAACTGGAAGGAATATTTTAAGCCCGCTAAAATCACCGGCCGCATCGTGGTCAAGCCGACCTGGGAGGAGTACGAGCCCCAGGAGGATGAGCTTGTGATCGAGATCGATCCGGGCATGGCATTCGGGACAGGGACTCACCCTACCACGTCTCTTTGCGTAAAGCTCCTGGAAAAGTACATCGAAGGATCGAAGGATACCGTTCTGGATGTGGGCTGCGGCTCGGGAATCCTCTCCATTTCCGCCGCGCTTCTGGGTGCAAAAGATGTCCTTGGGGTGGATATCGATCCCGTTGCCGTTGAGGTGTCAAGGGAAAATGTCCGGCTGAACGGCCTGCCCGATAAGATAACGGTAAGGGAAGGGGATCTGACCAAAGGGCTGGACATGCAGGCGGATATCGTCGTGGCAAACCTGATGGCGGATCTGGTGATGATGCTTTCAAAAGACGTCGCGGCTCATTTGAAGGGGAAAAGCATCTACATTTCATCGGGGATCCTGATCGAAAAGCGGAAACAGGTGGAAGCAACAATAGAGGAATGCGGGTTTAAGGTGCTGGAGGTACTGGAAGAAGGGGAATGGTGCGCCATCGCCGCACAGTTGTAAAGGAGAGTTTATGAGCAGATTTTTTGTGGACCGCCATAACGTGATGGACAGCACCGTTCGAATCACGGACCCGGACGATCGGAAGCACATGACGAAGGTGCTCCGCCTTGGAGTCGGCGATTCCATTACCGTTTCCGATACGGTGGAATTTGAATATACCGTGGTGATTTCGGAGATCGGAAAGGACTACATCGAAGGAACGATCACAGACAAGCAGAAATTTGCCCGGGAGCCGGATCTGAAGCTAACCCTGTTTCAGGGAGTGCCAAAGCAGGGGAAGATGGAGACGATCATTCAGAAAACAGTGGAGCTGGGAGTCTATTCCATCGTGCCGGTATTTACGGGCAGGTCGGTGGTGGTGGATCATGGGAATTTTCATAAGAAGATTGAACGGTGGCAAAAGGTTGCGGATGAGGCGGTAAAGCAGTGCAAGAGGGGTATTATCCCTCAGGTTCAAAAGAAAATGTCGTTTCAGGAAATGCTTAATGCACTGGGTGAATATGAATTGATTCTCTNNCACCATAAAGGATTGCCTGAGACAAATTGAAGGAAAGCCCGGGAATGGGGCTGTCGTCATCGGCCCGGAAGGAGGGTTCTCTGAAAAAGAGGCGGAAGCTCTCATAAAAGCGGGAGCAAAGAGCGTATCTCTCGGAAAAACCATCCTGCGGACGGAGACCGCCGGAATGGCGGCAATCGCTATGACGATGTATGAGCTGGAGCTATGACTTTGAAAAACGCTTCGCTGGATTTCTCGGGAGTCCTGTTGACGCGCTTCAGCCGGTAAAGACAGTCAGGGTCCCTTGTGATGTAATTGATTCCCTCCATACAGCTGAAGGTCGAGCGGATCCCCAGCTCCTTCAGAATTTCTTTGGAGCTGTCGCTGACATATCCATATGGATAGGCAAAGGCTGTGGGCCGTTTCCCGGTCACCTCATACAGCTTATCCTGCATCGATCCCACATCCTCGTTCAATACCTGGCGGTAATGCTCCAGGCTTTCTCCTGAATTCTGCATGGCGCCNNTGGCGTTTATAGTTATTATTGTGCATATCGTAGGAATGGTTTTGTATTTCCACGTAGCCTGAGTTGCTCAGTTCTTTGATCTCATCCCATGTCAGATAAGAATAGTAAGGGTTTTTGTCCTTCGTCAGGGAGGCCTTGTCGGTGAACTTTCCGATTACGGCGACCACCGCCTTCATATCGTATTCCCTGAGTAGGGGATAGGCGTAGAGATAGCTGCTGTAAAAACCGTCGTCGAAGGTGATGAGCACCGGCCGTTCCGGCAAAGGCGTACCGTTGTCCACATAGGCGATCAGATCCCGGACGAGGATCGGCGTATATCCGTTTTCTTTCAGATATTTCAGATCCTTTTCAAACTGCTTTGGGTTGATAAAAAAATTGTTTTGGTAGCGGGACTCCTTTACCAGTCCGTGATACATGACTACCGGGAGGGGAATGCTGCCCTCCGGCGCGGCGGAAGAAAGAAGCGCCGCCTCTGCCTTGTGGGCGCTGTCCTTCATATTTTCCGTTTCCAGGAAATAGCTGGGCTCCGTGAAATCATATTTGCGGTAATATTCCTTTGTTTCCTCGTCCTTATATACCGGGCATTTGTTTTTTAAAAGAAGCTTGCTGATAGCGTACATATCGACCCAGATCTGATTCGGGCTGTCCTTCAGCTTCTCGTCAAAGATGAGCTGCATTCCAACGTGAAGATGAGGCGTATCGATATTGTTTACATTTTCCTTTCTGCTGTATCCCGTCCTTCCGGTATACCCGATGACATCGCCGGCTTTTACCGCTTTGCCTACATACAGTCCGGCGCTGTAAGGACGGTCCTTTCGCATGTGGGCGTAATAATAGTAACGCTTCTTGTCAAAGCTCCGTATCCCGACGCGCCATCCGCCGTACTGATTCCAGCCCATCGCTTCGACGATTCCGCTTTCGATGGACAGGACGGGCGTGCCCACGCCCACCATCAGGTCGTGGCCAAAATGCTTTCTCTTAAAGCCGTAGTCCCTCCCGGCGCCGAAATCGTCAAAGTCGGAATACCAGTATCCTGCGGGGATCGGAGAAAAGGCTTTCAAACCGTATTTCGATTCCCAGACGATGCTCCCACCCGTTTCGGACTCCACAGGCTCCTGTATTTCATACTCCCCCAGAAATCCCCCCAGAACCGCCGAATAAGCCTTATTANNTTCATATTCTCTGTGATCGCCTCGATGGATTCCCCACGGTTGAGGCGCGCTGCCAGATCATCCAGGTCCTTGGCTTTATAAAGCTTGAAGTTTCCGCCGTATTTGGCGCCCAGATAGGCGAGGAGCTCTGTCCATTTCAAATGGGTTTCCGTCTCGTAGGATTCGATATCCATATGCATGGTCTTTTCCAGGAGGTCATAGGGCACGTCAAAATCGACCCACTTGATGGAGCCCTTATCAGCATCGGCGTTTAATACAGGGAGATAGGCGGGTATCGACCTGATCAAAAAAACAGACAATACCGCAGCCAGAAGGATAAGAAGGATAACGATCAGCTTCATCAGCCCCGGATGCAGGTATCTGAAAAATTTCAGCCTTTTTCTATTCAGCTTCAATGGATTTACCCCCAGGAAACACTATTTGATATAAAGATATGATTCAAACCCCAAAATATGAGTACAGACATTATAAACGCGCGCTAGGCAGATGCCGAGGCGCGCGTTTACAGCTTGAAACGATATTAAATAATATTGATCCTTATATTAATATTCTCCGGAGACAACCTTCCCATTGAAGATCGTAGCCAGTACCTTGGTCTTGTCGATATCCACGGGATTTACTTTGAAGATGTCCTGATCGACGATGATCATGTCGGCGAATTTGCCGTTTTCAAGGGAGCCAACGGTCTTTTCACGGTACAGCTCATAGGCGCCGTTGATGGTGTATGCCCTGACCATATCCAGGACGGAAACCCGCTCCGCCGGATTCAGCAGCCATTTCGGGTCATCCATGTTGGTGATATCGTCAACTCCGTAATACTCCGCGTTTTCCAGGTTTCTGGTAACGCCGCATTCAATTGCCCAGAACGGGTTGTTGACCGGGGAAACCGGATAGTCGCCGGAAGCGGTCAGGAGCGCTCCGTTATCCAGAAGGGATTTCACAGGATACTCCTTATAGGCGCGTTCCTCTCCCAGAACGGCGCTGTCCACATAATCGTACCATTCCGGTTCTTTGAGGTGCCAGTAAGGCTGAAGGACCGCGATGATTCCCAGCTGGCCGAATCTCGGCTTATCGGCGTCGTCAACCACCTGAAGGTGGGTGATGGCATTTCTGGCTTTGATGGTCGGATTCTGTTCCTGAGCGTATTCCAGAGAATCAAGGACCTTTTTCGTAGCCGCGTCGCCGATGGAATGGACGTGGATCTGGAAGCCTGCCTTCATGGTCTTGTCGAAATACTGGTTCAGCTGATCGGGATCCCAGTAAAATTCGGATACATAGTCCGAATCAAGTCCGGCTGCTTTATCATAGGGCTGGAGCAGATATGCGGTGGTTCCCTCCACGACGCCGTCGGCAAAGTATTTCGCCGTCGTCACGTCGATCAAGTCGGTCTCAAACTGCTTTTTCATGTCAACCAGCGCCTGAAGCTGGGGATCAAAGGGCGTATCGTTGTCGATCAGACCCGCCAGGTTGACGCGCAGGCTCAGCTCGCCTTTCTTTTCCAAATCGATATACCTGGCCGGGTCCACGTCAATGGGGGCGATGGACATGATACTGGTATATCCCCAGCCGTTCATGGTTTCCACAAAGGATTTCAGGGCCGTGGCTTCCTGCTCTTTCGTGTAGGACTGCTTCATTGTGAGCAGGGAAGAGGCGTCGGTGAGGTTCCCCCAGGGTTCGCCGGTGACAGGGTCTTTATGTACCCGGCCTCCCGCCGGGTTCGGCGTGTCCTTCGTGATTCCGTTCATCTGGAGGGCCTTTGTGTTCAGCCATCTGTTGTGGCCGTCATTGGAAGTTAAGATGATCGGTTTGTCCGCGCAGATTTCATCCAGCCATTCAGCCTTCGGGCCTTTGGGATCGTCGCTGATGCCCAGGGAGTAGCCGGAGCCCCAATATACATCCATTTCCGGATGGGCGTCGATGAAATCTTTGATCGCTGTCAATGTAGCTTCCTTGGTAAGCGAATCGTAGAGGTAAATGTCATACAGCTCCGTCAGGGCGGTGCCGGGTGCGTGAACATGTCCGTCGATAAAGCCGGGCATCATGGTTTTCCCCTTCAGATCAACGACTTGGGTAGCGCTTCCCCTGTAAGCTTCGGCGCCCGACTTCGTTCCCACATAGAGGATCTTGCCGTCCTTCAGGGCGATTGCATCCGCTACGGTGTTTTTATCATCGACGGTGTAAATAGTGCCGTTTTCCAGGATCGTGTCCGCTGAGATCTGAGGTGTCGGAACAACAGCCTCGGGCTCAGAAGCAGGCTTTTCCACAGGTTTGCCCGGCTCTGCGGGATTTTGATCCGGGATTTGAATCACCTGATTCACGCAGATCAGATTGGGATTGCCGATCTGGTTAAATTTTGCGAGTTCCTGATAGGTGGTTTGATACTGTTCGGCGATTTTCCAGAGCACGTCGCCTGCCTGAACGGTGTAAGAATTTGCTCCGAATGAAAAACCAAAGCTGCCAAGGACAAGGATCGTGATCAGCAAAACACTGAATGCCATTCGTTTTTTCATCATATGACCTCCCTTTACCATTTTTTGGACAGTATTGACAGCTTTATTCTAACATGTTGAGAATGATTTAACAATTCGAAATATTTTGAAAGATTTACAGAAAAAAGAGAAACTGCTACAATGGGATAAAGCGAAGGAAAATAATAAAAATATAAACTATAAAAGGCAGAAGGAAAGCAAAACATATTATGAAAATAGCATTTCACACCCTTGGATGCAAGGTGAATCAATATGAGACCCAGGCGCTGAAGGAGAAATTTCTTCAGCGGGGATATGAGGTGGTCGGAGAGGA
>DLFX01000162.1:0-4150 GCA_002482405.1 Firmicutes bacterium UBA7709
GCCCACGCATATACAACCAGACCGAAGACCTACACCTTTAAATTTTATTTCACCCTTTATGATTTCAACGGAACAGCTCTGACTTCCGCAGCAAGCTACTACGCCGATTCTAAAGGCTGCAACGGAAACGGCATCAGCTATGCGAAGCTTCACAGCCGGGAGAATAAAGTCTACATCATGCAGGGCAGTGTGGATGACAGCACAGTGGAGTCACAGTGGGCGGGAAACGGCTACATGTTTTCCATCGGTTTGCCATCCATGACTGTAGATATTAACTACCAAGGCCTGGGATGGGATGTTGCGGAGGAGGACGGGGCATACAACGGCTCGCTCATGCGCACCTTCTATAACTGGGAGCGCTGGACCGGCACCAGCGACCGGATCAAGCTTTTCAGAAACTCCATCACGGAATCCGAGGCGAAAACGGCGGCGCTCCGGAAGAACGCCCAGCCCGGCAGCGGCGATTCGGAAAAATATGTCGTCGTCGCAGGGAGTGATTCGGCGGCACAGATACTGAACGATCAGGACTTTAAAAACGGAATGGAGCTGAGGGGCGCAAGGGGGCTGTTCCTCAATGTGAAGGATTCCATCGCCACCGTTGCGGACCAGATCAAGGCCCTCGGGGAAAGCGTAAAAAATTACCTTCTGCTGGAGGGAGACAGCTACAGCAATCTATCATCAGTTACCCATGGCATTCAGCTCCANNCTATGACTACCAGTATGACATGACGGCCACCGGGACGGCGGTCGATCTGTTCGGAGTGGTAAACCCCAACGGCCAGGGCGCGGCAAACGATGGGAAGTATTTTGAGCAGACCGCGGGATACCTCGATGTTTATTCCGGAGATTCAGAGTCGTTCTTCACGCTTTCAGGAGGATCAGTACTGGACAGAGGATACGGGTATGGCACAGAAACGAATGCAAATGGGANNATGGGAGTTCCTTTACCGCATCCTTTAAAATGGAAAAAGAGGGGTATCTGGCCCTGAATGCCATTGGAGATTACAGCAAAGATGCAGACCACAGCATTACCGTTTATGTAGATGGGGCGAATGCAGGCGCGGCTGTTTGGGAAAAAAACGGACCTGCGGCAATACCCGTCAAGATATTCTTATCCGCCGGAGCCCATACGATCCGGTTTTATCATTATGCCGACGTCGGGATAAATTGGGAAAGAGACGGCGGAATCAACAATCTGAAAGCCGTTTACTATTGCGATACCACGGATGGATTTATCCCGAAAGCCCTGTCGGACGCAAAGGAAGGGCAGATGCAGGCCGTTTCCGGCTCCTTCCGGGTCGCCGGACAGGAAACCGTACAGACGATAGCTGAAAAAGCAGGCAGCATGGCGGCGGTAAAATCCAAAACCGAGCTGGACAAATACATTTCATACAGTTCGGAATCAAGATTCGGCAAATATGATTATCCGGGACCGTCGTATACGTTTGACGCTGCGGCAGGATCATACACGGTGCAGTCAATCCCTGAAACTTCCTATCTGTACTTTACCATAACAGCCCCAGCCGATAAATTCATATTGTACAGCTATGCCACCTCCTTTACTGACAGGACAACAGTGAATACAGGAGGCTTGGAAACGCTATATGGAAACGTTAGGATTTTAAGGCCTGGCAAATCACTTACCATAAATGTTACGCAGCAGGGTGCAAAGTATCAGCAGACCTTTACCCTGTCAGACATCAAGATGGCCATCTTCAATGCATCAGATTTCGGAGGAGCGGCAAGTGTGCAGGCAATGACAGCAAATGTCCTGAATAAAACGGCCAAAGCCCCCGCGGCTGCCGGATCCAGCTATTTCCTGTTTTCTGTCGACGGGGCAAAGATCACGGTCAAACAGATCAAGGACCTTACCAAATCCGTCCCGGCGCTGAACACCGGAGTAAGGCTTTCCACTTCGGAAAGTGCGAAAAAGATTTCAGCGCTGGTGTCAAACTTCAGACTATATCAGAAGACCAGCGGGATAAAACAGCTCATTTTTTCACAGAACTTCAACAGCCAGAATGTCCTGAATCTGACCGGATGGAAAACCTCTATTAAGGGTACCGGCAAGGCCCAGATCGTATCTGCAGAGCCGTCTGAAAAAGAGGAGGATTCCCCCATGGTCTACAAGAAGGGCCAGCTCGTGGCCTATAACATCTTCTATGATGATTATGAGAATGATCCCAGCCAGAAGCAGTTCTGGAGATATACCCATACCCCGTACAACGACGGTCCCCATCCGGACGCGGCAGCGATTCTGGACGAGGATGGCAAGGTGGTGGGCGGTACAGGGAAAGTCCTGTCTGAGTCCATCCCGCGGTTTTATATCGACGGGAAATACACCGTGGAGCACTGGCAGATAGATAATACGAACAGGACCGGGGATACGTCCGGGAAAGTGGATTACAGTAAGTATGACAAGCTTTCCAACGTGGAAAGCCTCACCTTCTACATCGAGGGCGGAGCCTCCGCGCCATGGGTCACGTCCATTAAAACGGTTCCGGCCACGGTCAGGGAGGGGGATAAGTACAAGCTGCAGATCGGCGTCGACGACGCGGAAAAGGATGAGCTGCGGCTGACCACGGAGCTTTACAAGGACAAAAAGCTGATCTATACCCATAAGCAGACCGGACTCGTGGCTGACGCGAATGGCAATTACCCCCTTACGACGACAGGCTATGCCCCTCTGGCGGAGGTTGGCGTTTATGACGTCGTCTGTACGGTCAGAGACTGGTCGGGGGCTGGGATCGGAACCTACCGCTTTACCGTGGTATCCGAAGGGAAAATTACGGGACTTGTCAGCCATACGGACCAATGGGACGACAACAGGAAAAAATATAATTTGAAGCGGTTTGGCGAGGAGGTAAACCGTGAAATGCAATTAGGCGATTACATGGCAATGGCAACGCCCAGGATGCGGGGAACCAACGTTTTCTGGTCCGGGGAGCGGTTTGTGCTTCACGCCGAGACAGAGGGAAAACCGTCCCGAGTGGAGGTATGCATCCAAGCGGTGGATGGACGGGGGATTCGGAAAAACGCCGGATTTTCGACCGAATTGAGAAATACGGGAAAAAAGACGGGAGCAGGGGCGGATCTATGGGAAGGCAGCCTGTGGGACCGGACAATGATCAACAAATGGGGGAGAAAAAACCCGGAACCGCTGTACTTCATTTTCACCGCATACTATGCAGGAGGCGTGACCAGAACCGATGAAGGGATGGTCATCATCGACAGTCGGCAGGATTACTGGCAGATGCACCGATTATGGTAATATAGTTTGAAAAATTGACACATGATATTACATATGATATTATATATAAAAGCAAAAGGAGTTGGCTTGATGCGGATTGAATATGGTAAACAACCGAAGAAATATCTTAAAAAGGCTGATGTAAATACGAGAGAAAAACTTAAAGACGCAGTGGATGGACTGAATGAATTAGATGGTGATATTAAAAAAATCAAAGGAACAGATTTATACAGATTAAAAATTGAACATTATCGCATAGGATTTTCAGTAGACCTAAATAATAGAATTATACTGGGGTTGAGGCAATATATCCACGCGGTGAGTTCTATAAGCATATTTAATTGAGGAGGTTGTGAGTATGACCAAAAGCGAATTTGAAAAAAAGTTGAAAGGTATTTCAGAAATCGAGCCTGATGCTGAGGATCTAGAGCTTTTAAAAATAGCCGGAAGAACTGAATACAATGGAAAAATATCTCTGCGCGTTCCGAAATCACTTCATAAAGAACTTGTTGAGGACGCAAAAAAAGAGGGCATTTCACTTAACCAGTTTATTCTTTACAAATTGGCAAAATAAAAAGTATAATATTAAAATCAAAGATAAGACCTAAATTCATGAGTCAGGCGGATATCGGAACGGAGGAAATGAAAAATGCAGCGAAAAGACAATTATAAAGAATATAAAACAGAGGATATAATCGTTTACTGGAATCCCGCCTACTGCTCCCATTCCGGAAAATGCACGGCGGCGCTGCCCCAGGTATTCAGCCCTGACAAACGGCCCTGGGTCTGCGTGGATGGCGCCGGTCCGCTGGAAATCATAAAAGCCATCGACCAGTGTCCCACCGGCGCGCTGAAATACCAGCTGACGGAAAATTCAAAGATAGATCCGGAGCTTGCAAA
>DLFX01000162.1:4159-10749 GCA_002482405.1 Firmicutes bacterium UBA7709
CACGCAATCGTGCAAATCCGAATGGTAAAAGACGGACCGCTCCTTGTGAAAGGTCCGGTCCGTATGCTGGATTGCGACGGAAACTCCATAAGAGAATGTGAAAGCATGGTACTCTGCCGCTGCGGCAAAACCAAAAATCCGCCGTTTTGCGACGGCTCCCACCGGGACCAGGAATAAAAGAGAATATGAGGTAGTCTCCGCCAACCGGAAGATTGGCACAGTTTTCGCGAATAAAAACGGCGCTTGCAATGAAGCAGGCGCCGTTTTTTCAGACTCAATCCTTGGTGAGCCATCTCAATTCCTGTTGATCTGTATGGTATAGGTCTTTGTCGTCATGTTTGACTTGACAGTGAATGTTATAGTTGCCTTCTGCCCTCCGTCAGGCAGGGTGATCTCTTTTGTAAGGCTTCCCGTGCCGGAGCTTCCGTCCATGCTGATGGTAGCTTTTGGATCGGCAGCGGTTATCACAATGGCAGCTGAGGTAGCATCCGCCGCCGTACTTGCCGCATATAACCCTGTGGAATCCGGAGAGATGGTAGTTCCGTCAACGGATACCGAGGTCAGATCGGTATTGCCTGCGACCTGTGCATTGACCGTATAGGCGGTGGCCTTCATATTGGTGCCTGAGGCGGATACGGTGATTTTGGTAACAGCGCTTCCGGTTACCGGCACATTGAGCGCCGATCCGGTTACAGTTCCGTTTATGCTGACGGTAGTGCCGCTTGCCGCCGTTGCTTTGACGTCGACTCCCGTGGTTCCGAAGGGCACGGTCACGTCATAACTGGTGGTTGCGGCTTTAAAGTCGGTCAGGACATTGCTTCCCGTGCCTGTCGGCGCCACCGTCAGACCGGTCAGGACGGCGGCAGAGCTGGTAGCTGGCGTGGCCGGCGCGACAGTCCATGTCGCAGAGGCTGCAGGAATGGCCTTGCCGCCGGAATCCGTCTTCAATTTCCCCGCGACGATGGCCACATAGTATGTCTGGCCCGGCGTCAGATCAGCTTTCGGTTTGATGGTGATCGTATCGCCGGAGCTGATGGACGCGGTGAAATCGAGGGCAGAACCGCCTGCTCCGCCGCTTCTGAACTGCACGCATTCCTGCAGATAAGCCGAGGTCACAGAACCGCCGCCTGCTTTTTCCACGTCCGTATTGAATCTTATCGTGATGGATGTGCCTGGTGATACATTGGTGGNNCGCCGTCGTCAGGACGGAAAGTCGCCGAGGTGGCTCCGCCCCTCGATCTGGTGGTGAAGTATATGTACTCCTCGTCGTTTTTGCCGCCGCCGGCGTTGGTCAGGGCTTCATCTTTTAGGATCACATAGTATCTTGTATCCTTTTGAAGTTCTTCCTTCGGCGTTATGGTAATCACTTTTTTCGCACTGTTGATGGCAGCGGTATACTCGACGTCGTCTCCGCTTCTGGATTCCTTTTTCAGGCTTACAAAGTCCTTGATATTCGAGTTGGTGATGGCCTTTCCGTCCACCAGCTTCATAGACGTAGAGAAGGTCAGTGTGATATTCGTATCTACATCGACGTTTTTGTCCCTGTTTGCCGGATCGAAGGTTACGTCAACATCGTCGTCATCGTCGACGGTGGCTCTGTCTATGGTCGTTGCGACGGTCATCTTTTTCGGTTTGGTTTCATAGGTAACGTCGTCGGCGTTGACGGACATGTGGGTGATAACGCCATCGCCGTGGAAATAGGCTTCCGCGTTTACGGTGGCTTCCAGAAGCTGGGCTTTGCCTGTCAAAGTGATATCCGAATATTTACCTCCGCCCGTTACCGTGAGAGTGTTGACCTTGCCGGATTCCAGCGCTACGACTGCCTTTGAACCGGTAATATTTACCACGGGGAAATTCCCCTTCAGCGTCACGTCGGCTTCCTTTTTTATTTCAAGGTCAAGAATTCCGTATCCATCCTTGCCGGAGGTCTGGAGAAGAGACTTTTCATAGGCGGTAAGCTTATAGATCACCGTGGTGCCCTTGGTCAGCACATGTACCTCGCCGTCCTCCCTGTTCACTTCCGCCCTGGCGACCCGGGAATTGTTGATCGTGATACTTTTAGAGCCGCCTCCTTCCACGTAGAGCGTCCCCAGTATCACGCAGTTGTCTATTTCGGCGCTGCCATCCCCAAGATCCTCATCAATGGTGACGTCGCCTGTGTAAATCTTTTCGGAAAGAGTCGTTTTGTCCTCATCTACTATGGTTCTGCGGGTGACGATAGTTTCATTGTCCAGAATATCGCAGAGGATCTTCGCCGCCTGGGCCCTTGTCAGAGGAGCGGTGGGGTGAAGCAGCCCGTCGCTGTAAGCTCCGAAATATTCCCTTCCGATCATCTTTTCCATCCCGGCGGTGGCCCAGGTTGCNNTGCGAGCTGCTTGTAATCCTTGAAGGACTTCAGCTTGCCTTTTTCTTTATAGTTAGGCAGGATATTGGAGAGCATCACGGCGGCTTCCTGTCTGGTGATGGGAGCGTTGGGCCGGAAGGTGCTGTCGGTGGAGCCGGACACGTATGTCGCCGTGACGGCGGTGGCCACCGCTTTATAGTACCATTTGTCATAGGAAACGTCGCTGAAGCTCGCCTGATCGTAATCGATATCGATGTCAAAAGCGTTGTTGACCATGGAAACAAATTCCGCCCTGGTCACAGACTTATCCGGCAAAAATCGCCCGTCGGGATAGCCGTTGATGACATCCAGGCTGTATGCCCTGTTGATAAAGCCCTCCGCCCAGTGTCCGGAAACATCATTGAACCTGGAATAGGCAAGGGAATCGGAGGGCGTAAAAAGCATAAGCGGCAGAGCCAGCGCCAGCGATAAAGCCAGCGATAATATCCGGTGTCCCATTTTTCTTTTCCTGTTCATTGATCCTTCCTCCTATCATCCCAAAAGCATGTATTATTAAATCCCGGCTTTCGCCTAAAAAGTATATACCTTATATTATTTATCGGCTGAAAAGAAATTTTCTTAAACGGAATCCGGAGTTTCGCTGGGCTCGGAGGTCGGGGCAGCAGGGCGGATAATGGTTACAACATAAGTCTTTGAAGCTTTGCCGGAGGTCACCTTAAATTGAACGACAGCGGAACTTCTGGCCTGGGGGATATCCAGGCCGAATTCCCAGTGGCCTGAACCGTTCGATCCTCCCGGGCTGACCGTCGCATCAGAGCTGATGGCATCGACGGCGGCATATTTGTCGGCGGTATCCAATTTCAACGTCAGGTCCGTCACATCACTGCTCTTGAGGGTATAGAGAAAGCTGTCTCCGCTTACGGACTGCTTTTCATTGTTGATCGTCAGGCCCTTCAGACCCGTGTCATCGCCGGACACGAAGTTCACGGTATAGGTGCTTGAGGTTCTTCCGTTCCCTGAAATCGCAATGGTCAGAGACGAATTCGCGGCGATATCCACGTCAGTATTCAGGGTTCCGCTTCCGGAGGTGGAAAGAACGCGTCCCTTCACGGCAATGGTTCCTTCGGAGGGTCCTTTCGCCTGCAAGCGAACCGTTGAAACGGAAGAGCTCAACGTGACCGAGTAATTGGCGGTCTTTGAACTGAACGATATCAAATCTTCATTGGAAACAGAGCCTCCAACTACCGGCTTGATTGTCAGACTGCTGAAGTCTATCACAGGCAGAGTCGTGGTCACGGTCTTTTTCACCGGTGTGGAATAGGATCCGGAGGCGCTGGAATATAAAGTCGCCCATATATCGTAGGTTTTCCCGCTTCCCAGGCCGCTCATAGCGGGCAGGGGAACGGACTTGGAAGCCGCGGCATTATCATTTTTCGCAAAAGCGGGAGCAGGGGTCCCTTTGCTTGTCTGGCCTGCCGCGATCTGCTGCGCCGACGGAGCGGCAGAACCGGAGTCCAGCACAACGGCGTAAAGCTTACCCGCCACATTGGGCGTCATGGCCGCTGTAACGGAGGTGTCTCCCGGCGTCACGTTGAAATCGCTCAGCGCCGGTGTAACATAACCTGTGGACCAGGTTACGGAGGAAGCGGGAACGGCCTCGCCGTCATCCTTGGTTTTCAGCTTGTTTCCGACCACAGCCACATAATATTTCTGGTTTAGAGTAAGGTTCGCGTCTGGCTTGATAGTGATCACCTTCTTGGAGGAGTTGATGGAAGCGCTGTATGAGACGTTGCTCCCACTGGAACTGTCCTTTTTGAATATCAGGCAATCCTTTAGATAGGAATCGCCGGAGCTGATGGTCGCGCCGTTGCTGTACCGGACCACATCATCTGAGAAGGTGACGGTGATGCTTGTGTTCAGCGGAACGGCAGTCGCTCCGTTTGTCGGTGAAAATGCGGTGGACACGCTGCCGGTATCGTCTCCGGTAGTGAAGTGGATCGACTGTTCATCGTTTCCATTTTTGTCGCTGTCACGGACCGAATCTTTATCCATGAGCACGTAATATTTTGTATTCTTAGCCAGATTGGAATCCGGTTTGATGGTAATCACTGTTTTTCCGCTGTTTATGGAAGCGGAAAACGATACCCTGGTGCCTGAGGATGAACCCTTTCGCAGCTCGACGAAGTCGTCGATGTCCGAATTTCCGATGGTGCCGCCGTCATACATTTTCATTGCCGATTTAAAGGTGATGGTGATCTTCGTATCCAGCTTCACCTTGGTTGCTCCATCCTTCGGGCTGAAGGTGATCTCGGCGGCCTCGTCGGCTTTTTTCGGCGTATCCACGGAGGACGCGATGTTCCATTTTTTCGGCTTTGTTTCATAGGTCACGTCGTCGGCATTGACGTTCATCAGCGAAATAGTGCCGGTGCCGTGGAAATCGCTTTTCGCGTTTACCGTAGCGGTGGAAATTGTAGTGCCCTTTTCCACTGTAATATCGGAGCTCTTTCCATCTACAGTCAGCAGGCCGATAGAGCCGCTGCTCAGGGTCAGATGCGCTTTGGAGCCGCTTACCATTACCTTCGGAAAGTCCCCCTTAAGGGTAACGTCGGCGGAGCTGTTGACGATGACATTCGCCACCCTGGAATTATTTACGGTAAGGGTGACCGGATCTTCGCTCTTCACGGAGAGGTTGCCCAAAATCACACAGCCATCGATGGTGGCCTTGCCTTCGAAGTCGTCGATGGTGACGTTGTTGGAATATATTTTCCCGGAGAGCTTGGTCCCGTCCCTGTCGATGGTGACGCCGCTTTTCACGATGGTTTCACCGTCAAGGATATCGCATATGATCTTCGCGGTTTGCGCCCTGGTCAACTGATCCGCGGGGTGGACCTTGCCGTCGTCGTATGGTCCGATGTAGCCCTTGCCGTTGACCTTTGACAGGGCGTCCTCCGCCCAGTCGGCAATGGATTTGTAATCAGGGAAGGACTTCAAATTTCCGCTCTTCCCGTTGGCGGGAATGATCCTGGCAATCATGACAGCGGCTTCCTGTCTGGTGATGGGGCTGTTGGGACGGAAGGTGTTGTCGTCGTATCCCGCGGTATAAGTCGCGGCCACCGCTTTCGCAACGTCGCTATAATACCATTCGCTGGAAGGAACATCTTTAAAGGATAGCTTTTCGGAGCTGTTGCTGCCGAGGGCCTTATTGACCATAGTGGCGAATTCCGCTCTGCTGACGGCTTTGTCCGGAAGAAATTTGCCGTCGGGATAGCCTGTTATGATCTTTTCATCTACGGCGGTATTGATATACTTTTCCGCCCAATGCTCGGACGTATCCGTAAACCTGCTTTTCGCCGCATAGCTGTCCGTCGGCAGCGCCATCAGCGGCAGGGCCAGCGTGACGGCTAGAATGCAGCATCCTAATCGTTTTAATCTCATAAAATTTCCCCCTCTATATTAATAGATAGATTTAGATTGGCCTCGACAGCCAATTTTCCACACTTTAGTAAATCTTACTACTCCGTCCGGAATAATACAAGCAGGGTTTGCTTCGGCAGCGCCGGTCCCCTGGGCGGAAAAATTTTTACAGTCGAAAATTTTCTGCAAATACGTTATAATTAGACGTAACAATAAGGGAAAAGGTTTCAAAGATGGGAGGATAAAGGGATGAATTACAGGAAAGGGATATCCGCGGTGCTTACCGCCGTCCTGGTCATATCGGCGGGGGTGAGTGTCAGCTATGGATCGAACAGCGCCGGCGCCATAGCCGAAGCGGGTGCCACAGCAGCAACCGAAGCCGGTGTCACAGCCACGACGGGAGCCGCCTTCAGCGATATCAGCGGCCACTGGGCGGAATCGATCATAAAGGAAGCGGCGGATCTCGGGATCGTAGGGGGATACCCCGACGGAACTTTTCTTCCGGACAACCTGATCAAAAGAGAAGAGTTTTATAAACTGCTTTCCAATATCTTAACGGAAAAGCCGGACACCACAAACACGAAGATCAAGTTTACCGACGTCGTGGATTATGAATGGTATGTTCCTACCATCAAAATTGCCGTGGCTTCAGGGATCACCTCCGGCTATGACGACGGGACTTTCGGCATCGGCCGCATGATCAGCAGGCAGGAGGCGGCGAAGGTCGCCGGCTCCGTGATACCGGCCGCGGGCACAGAGGGCAAAAAGGGCGTCGAAACCGCACTGGATAAGAGCGACATCGCCGACTGGGCATATGCTTATGTGGACCTGA
>DLFX01000351.1 GCA_002482405.1 Firmicutes bacterium UBA7709
TTGCTCGATTTCATCGGAAAGTGATACAAAACTGCTCCAACACTTGCATCAGCCATGCCTGCAATCCGGCGCCGCCTGGGAATCGCAACTGCCATTTCTCTGTAAAGGCGAAACACATGCATATTTCCCATATCTTCAGGAAGAATATTTACCGACAGAATATATTTTAACGGGAAGATCTCTGTCAATCAGAGGTTGGTGAAATTTCCGTATGACAAAAGGAGAAAAAAATGGAGCATAATTCAAGCATCGGATGTTCCGTAACGGAATGTAGGTTCCACTGCAAGCAGGATGATTACTGCACACTGGAAAAGATTCAGGTAGTGAAGAATTCCGGAATGGCACAGAAGGTCGAGCACACGGACTGCGGAAGCTTTAAGCTGAGCTGACCCCATAAGCACGGTCAAAAAAATTGCACCCCGAAAAGGTGCAATTTTTTTTATTTTTCATATTATATATGGACTGTGCAATACGGTCAAAAACCTGCAGGAGGAAGTAATTATGCAGCAATATGTGGTAAAACCAAACGACACATTATATTTGATCGCGCATGAATTCAATGTGCCTCTGGCACAATTGATCAAGGCCAACCCTCAGATCTCCAATCCGGATATGATCTTTGAGGGACAAACCATCACCATTCCCGACTTACCGGCAGTTCCTAATCAGATAGGCGTCCTTCAGTCAAATGCCGTTAATATCATAAATGACATCTTTCATCTGGACTGGGAAAGCGCGGATAACGGGATCAATACGCTTAGAACCGCCATGAACAGCGTGGTGACAGCACTGCAGCAGGCCCAGGTTCCCAACAATACCATTTTCGACCTGAATGCCGCGATCAGGGCGTTGGAGCAGAATGCGACCCAGAGAAGGACTTATCCGGCGATTTCTCAGGCCAACCGCGTTACCCAGCTCATTGCCGACGTCCTTGACTATTTCAATGTGGTGTTTCCGCCGGATGTGCTCAGGCTTGCTTATTTCGCGCGGCAGGCCATCGTGAATGTCGATCAGAACGATTGGGCGGAAGCAGAACAGAATTACAGGCGGGCTTTGGAGGTATGGCAAAGGCTGAGGCCGCAGCTCGTCGATAATTATGTTACGGACGTTGCCAACGTCGATCAGACTTTGGGCGATCTGCGCGATTCCATAAGCAGGCGGGATTATCTGACCGCCATCAACAGCGCGAACCGGATATTGGAGCTCAACAACATCATTATGGCGGATTTTGAGCAATTGTACACATAAATAATCATTTATGGGAGGATAGCAACGGGCCTGCGGGACAGAATAGTTCCGCAGGCTTTTTTATATAAAACCACTCGCTATCAAGGCCGAAAGATGGTAAAATCAAATGGAAACCTTAGAATAAGGCGGAATTGACGGGCCGAAGGGCCGGATTTAACTACCAGGAAAAGGGGAAATGAAGATGAGAAAGAAAAAATTTTTAACGATTTTGCTGTGCGCCGTTCTGGCACTTGGCATGATTGGGTTTACAGGCTGCGGAAACAATTCGGACAAGTCAGGGGACGGAGACGGCGGAAACGCGGAACAGACCTATCGGGTCACGCTGTTCTTTGCCAATGAAAAATATATTGCCACCGGGGATGAATCTTTGGAGAAATTTGTTGTAAATGAACAGGAGCTGACCGCCAAGCCCGGCAGCGCCTATAAGGACGCGCTGGAGCTGCTGAGAACCGCTCCCGATGAGAGCTGCAGCACGGTGATCGGCGATCAGGTCAAGTTCAACGACGTTTATCTGGACGGCGATACGGCTGTCGTAGATTTGGCGGGCGGCCTTCAGGGAGGTTCTCTGGACGAGTCCTTCCTGATCGGTCAGATCGTGGATACTCTGGTCAACTCCTTTAACGAGGTAAAGCAGGTGCAGTTTCTGGTAGACGGACAGAAGGTCGAAACCCTCATGGGGCACATTGACGCCGGAGTTCCCTTTGCGAAAGACGTATTTGCCCAGTGACGACGATGCCGGAATACGAATTGGTGCGCTCAGCCCGAAAAACGCTGGCGCTTTACGTCAGGCGGGACGGCAGGGTCGAAGTGAGAGCACCCCTTAGAACAAGCAAGGCCTATATCGACGATTTTGTCCGGAAAAAGCAGGACTGGATCGAAAACACTCAGGCGAAACAGGCCGCAAGGCAGGAAGCCCAAAGGATCATCCGGCTGACTCCGAAGGAAGAGCTCCAATACAGAAAGCAGGCGAAGGAATGCCTTCAGCAGAAATGCGGACAGTTCGCGCTGCTTATGGGACTCTGCCCCGGGGAGGTCAGGATCAACGGCGCGAAAACGCGGTGGGGTTCCTGCAACAGAAAGGGAGACATCAACTTTACATACCGGTTGCTGTTTGCGCCGGAGAAGCTCATCGACTACGTGGTGGTTCATGAACTGGCCCATCTGAAAGAGATGAACCACTCCGACCGCTTCTGGGCTATCGTAGAAGCGGCGCTGCCGGATTACCGGGAGAGAAGAAAAAGACTGAGGGAATTTGAGCGCCAGGTTGAAGTGGTCGTGATCCCTGAGTGAGGGAAAGCCGAATGGACAGAGATTTCCGGATGCGGGAAAGCCAATTGACAGTGAGTCCCGAATGGGAAAAGTGATATACGGAGGTTAACTATGGAACAGTATGAAATCAGAGACATCGGACTTGCGCCTGCCGGCAGGCAGAAAATAGAATGGGTCAGAAATAACATGCCGATTTTGAACGGCCTGGAAGCCCAGCTTTCAGCGGAGAAACCCTTTCAGGGGGTGAAGATCTCCCTGTCGGTTCATCTGGAGGCGAAAACGGCGTATCTCTGCGAAGTTCTGGCGGCAGGAGGCGCAGATATGGCCGTCACAGGAAGCAACATCCTCTCGACTCAGGACGATGTGGCGGCGGCTTTGGCGGCTACGGGCATGAAGGTTTACGCCTACCATGGCGCTACGGAAGAGGAATATAGCAGGCATATTGAAATGACCCTGTCACATAAGCCCAACATCATCATCGACGACGGTGGTGATCTGGTGGGCCTGATCCACAGCAAACGGCCCGATCTGGGAGCAGAGACCTGGGGC
>DLFX01000349.1:0-4368 GCA_002482405.1 Firmicutes bacterium UBA7709
ATATTTTCAAGCTTTAATAAGCGGATATTCTTCTTCTGGGTCAGTATTGCGATTGCCTCTTCCGTAAAATCAGGCGCGATGACGATCTCCACAAAGATCTTGTTGATTTCTGCCGCGGTCATCTCGTCGATGGGCCGGTTTGCCGCCACGATCCCTCCGTAAATAGAGACGGGGTCCGCCTTGTACGCCTTGACATAGGCGTCGTAAATATCATATCCGGTTCCCACTCCGCAGGGGTTTGCGTGTTTCACCGCGACGACGGCTGGCTCCTCGAATTCCTTGAGGGTCTCCAGAGCGCCGTTGGTATCGTTGATATTGTTAAAAGAGAGCTCCTTTCCGTGGAGCTGGACCGCGTTGACAAGGGAGCCCTCCCAGGGCTTGATTTCCTTGTAGTAATATGCCTTTTGATGGGGGTTTTCCCCGTATCTCAAGTCCTGGACCTTTTCAAAGGTAAGGGTCAGATTATCCGGCAGGTCTCCTTGGATTTCCTTTCTCAGATAGTCCGAGATCATGGCGTCGTAGGCGGCAGTATGCTGAAACACCTTCAGCGCTAGCCTGTACTTCGTCTTGTAGGAGACTTCCCCGTTTTCTTCCAGCTCCTTGATCACCTGGCCGTAATCCTTCGGATCGCAGACCACCGTCACATCCTTATGGTTTTTGGCTGCGGAGCGAAGCATGGTGGGCCCGCCGATATCGATGTTCTCGATGGCCTCCGCAAGAGTCACCGACGGCTTCAGAATCGTCTCTTTAAAAGGATACAGATTGATCGCCACGATGTCGATGGGCTCTATGGAAAGGTCGGCCAGCTGTTTCATATGTTCCGGTTTTTCGCGCATTGCCAGGATTCCTCCATGGACCGCCGGATGCAGCGTCTTTACCCTGCCGTCCAGGCATTCCGGAAATCCCGTCACATCGGAAATGCCGATGACGTCCACTCCGTTGTCCCTCAGCCTGGTGGCGGTTCCCCCCGTCGAAATGATTTTAACGCCGAGCCTTTCGAGCTCCTGGGCGAATTCCACAATTCCCGCTTTATCCGATACGCTGATTAACGCTCTCATCTTATTCCTCCTTCACAAAACAGTTTGATTGCCTGAGGCAGAATCCGGTGCTCCACCTCAAGCACCCTGGCGGCCAGGGTATCTTCCGTATCCCCCGGTTCAACGGGAACCCTTTCCTGCAGTATGATCCTGCCGGTGTCGACCCCCTCGTCCACAAAATGAACCGTTGCGCCGCTCTCGGTTTCACATCCGTCCAGAACGGCCCGGTGCACCCGCTTTCCGTAGAAGCCCTTCCCGCAATAACTGGGGATCAGGGACGGGTGGATATTGATGATCCGGTTCCGGTATGCTTCGATGATGTCCGGATCCAGAATGTTCATATAGCCCGCCAGCACCACCAGATCCGTACCGGTTTCCCGAAGCCTCTCCAGGATCGCCCGGCAGCGGCCCTTCTCTTCCGGGAATTGGTCCTTATCGATGCAGGCTCCCGGAATGCCTGCTCTGGCCGCCCGCTCCAGCGCATAGGCGCCTCGGCGGCTGGATATGACCTGAACGATCCTGGCCTGGTCGAGATAACCGCTCTCGATACGGTCTATGATGGATTGGAGGTTTGATCCGCCTCCGGAAACGAGCACTGTGATATTCACCTTCCTCATCCCATCGCAACTCCTTGTCCCTGGACGATTTCGCCGATCACAGCCGCCTTCTCCCCGGCCTTCTTCAGGGCGGAAAGAACCTCGCCTGTCTTATCCTGATCCACGATCATCATCATGCCGATTCCCATATTGAACGTGGCGAACATCTCCTTGAGTTCAATATTTCCCATCTTTTTAATGTGCTGAAAGATCGGCGGAATCCGCCAGCTTCCCAGACGGATCCTGACGCCAAGACCCTTCGGGATAATCCTGGGTATGTTTTCATAGAAGCCCCCGCCGGTGATATGAACGATCCCGTTCACGTCGCATGCCTCAAAGACCGCGGCGCATGCCTTTGCATATATCTTTGTCGGAGTGATCAACGCCTCTCCCAGCGTTGTACCAAGTTCGCTGACCGTGTCGTTCACCGACATGGAAAGCTTATCGAAAAAAAGCTTTCTGACAAGAGAATACCCGTTGCTGTGAATGCCGCTTGAGGGAATCCCGATCACAGCGTTGCCCTCTTTGATCTTCGAGCCGTCTATTATTTTCTTTTTATCCACGATACCCACTGCAAATCCGGCCATATCGTATTCGCCCTCGGAATAGAAATCCGGCATCTCGGCGGTTTCTCCTCCTACGAGGGCGCAGTCCGCCAGCACGCAGCCGTCTGCGATCCCTTTGACGATGTCGGCGATCTTCTCAGCCTCCACCTTTCCGGTGGCGATATAGTCGAGAAAAAACAGCGGCTTCGCCCCCTGACAGAGCACGTCGTTGACGCACATGGCCACGCAATCCTGCCCTACGGTATCGTGTTTATCCATGAGAAACGCGAGCTTCAGTTTCGTTCCGACGCCGTCGGTACCCGAAACAAGGATCGGCTCCTCCATATCGGCGACATCCAGCCGGAACAGGCTTCCGAAGCCTCCCAGCCCTGTGAGCACGTTCTCGTTAAAGGTTTTCTTCACATGAGGCTTCATAAGTGAAACCGCCCGTTCCCCTTCCCGGGTATCCACTCCTGCCTCTTTATATGTCAGTTTTCTTTCCGTCATTGCGCTGTTTCCTTTCTGCTATATCCCTCGGGAAGTTCCATGGGATAATCGCCGTTAAAGCAGGCGGCGCAAACCTTATCCCAGCCCAGATCAATGGAGTCCATCAGGCCTTCCACACTGAGATAGCCCAGGCTGTCCGCGCCGATCATTCTGCAGATCTCATCGACAGAATAATTGGCGGCCACCAGTTTATCCGGGTTTGGCGTATCGATTCCAAAGTGGCACGAATGGGTCACCGGAGGAGAGCAGACGCGGACGTGCACTTCCAGCGCTCCGGCATTCTTCAGCATCTTTACGATCTTTCCGCAGGTGGTTCCCCGCACGATGGAATCGTCGACCATGACAATTCTCTTGCCCCGGACGTTGTCCCTGAGCACGTTCAGCTTCAACCGCACGCTCAGCTCCCTCATCCTCTGATCGGGCTGGATAAAGGTCCTTCCTACNNTCTTGATAAGGCCTTCCCCGAAGGGAATGCCGGATTCCTCGGCGTAACCGATGGCGGCTACCGTTCCCGAGTCGGGAACCGCGATGACCATATCCGCTTCCACGGGGTGCTCTTTTGCCAGTATTCTCCCCGCCTGGCTTCTCGCCATGTAAACGCTTCTCCCGTCGATATCGCTGTCGGGCCTCGCCAGATAGACATATTCGAAAGAGCAGACAGCTTTCCTGGCTCCTCTTTGATAGTGCATGGACTTCAGTTCATGGTCCTCGATGACAACCATTTCTCCAGGCTCCACGTCGCGTATAAATTTTGCGCCGAGAAGCGGAAAAACGCAGCTTTCCGAGGACAATACCCAGCCCTCCTTCAGTTTCCCGATGCAAAGGGGACGGATGCCGTTGGGATCCCTGACGCCGATGAGCTTATTTCCGCTGGTGATCACCAGGGCATAAGCGCCTTCCACCAGCTCCAGAGTTTTCACAATGGATTCCTCGATGGTGCTTTCCCTGATATATCTTGCGATGAGAGCCGCGATGATTTCCGAATCGATGGAGGTCTGAAAGATCACGCCCCGATCCTGCATTTCATCCCGCAACGCCCCCGCGTTGACCAGATTCCCGTTGTGGGCGAGAGCCAGGCTGCCTCCCTTATGATAGACCACGAGGGGCATTGCGTTCACCGTAAGGCTTTCCCCGGAGGTGGAATATCTCACGTGCCCGATGGAAATATCCCCCTGGAGCCTCTTTATCACTTCGTCGTTGAAAACCTCCTGGACGAGGCCCATCCCTTTATAGTACTGTATTTTGCCGTCTTTGTTGGATGCGATCCCCGCGCTTTCCTGCCCCCTGTGCTGCAAGGAATGGAGGCCGAAGTAGACGGATCTCGCGATGTCAACCTTTCCCGGCGCATAAATTCCCACTATTCCGCACATTATTTTTTAATCCTCGCCAGCANNACTTCCTGATAAGTTTCTTCTACCTTCCCCATGTCTCTGCGGAATCTGTCCTTATCCATCTTCTCGTTGGTTTTGACATCCCACAATCTGCAGGTGTCCGGGGAAATCTCGTCGGCGAGGATAATCTCGCCGTCGCAGAGCCCGAATTCGATCTTAAAGTCGATGAGCTTCAGCCCCTTGTCCAGGAAAAATTCCTTCAGGGCGTCATTGACCGCGTAAGCGTATTTTTTCACCGTGGCAAGCTGTTCTTCCGTCGCCAGCTCCAGGGCGAGGATGTGGTCGTCGTTGA
>DLFX01000349.1:4374-10996 GCA_002482405.1 Firmicutes bacterium UBA7709
CTTTATAGGAAAACTCCAGCACTGTCTTTGCAAGGGGCCTTCCTTCCTCGACGCCGTACCGCTTGGAAAAGGATCCTGCCGCAACGTTTCTGATGATCACTTCCAGAGGGAGGATCTTGACCGCCTTCACCAGGGTCTCCCTGTCGGAAAGCAGCTTCACCATATGGGTCGGAACTCCTTTGCTTTCCAGCATTTCAAAGATGATCGCCGACATCGTGTTGTTCACGACGCCCTTTTCCGCGATGGTACCCTTTTTTTCTCCGTTGAATGCCGTGGCGTCGTCCTTATAATCCACGATGTATAACTTCGGATCGTCGGTTTTAAAAACCTTCTTCGCTTTTCCCTCATAAATCATTTCACGTTTTTCCATTTTCGGATCCTCCTTCATTTTTTCAATTTTCAGGGGCAGCTTCAACCCATTGCCCCCCGTTGCAGTTTTCGGGCAGCTTTGGCCTATTATCCTCTTCCATTATTCAGCCGGGTGGTGTGACCGGAAGAGGATAATGGCAAAACTGCAGATTATTTTCTATAGCTCTCTATCTTGCTGAATGATATCTTCTTCCATTTTTGCTTTGTAGCGCTTCATTTTTTCTCTCAGCCCGGGATATTTCACCGACAGGATCTGAACCGCCAGCAGCGCAGCGTTTTCCGCTNNACGCTCCGTCTATGGCGACGGTGGCGACAGGAACGCCCTTGGGCATCTGCACCATGGAAAGCAGCGAATCCAGACCGTCCAGGGTCGAAGATTTGACAGGCAGCCCGATGACGGGCATTGCGGTGTAAGCCGCCAGCACTCCGCCCAGATGGGCCGCTTTTCCCGCCGCGGCGATGATGACCTCTATTCCGTTTTCTTCCGCCCCGGAAGCAAAATCCTCTGCGATCCTCGGCGTCCTATGCGCCGAAATGATCCTCGTTTCATAATCTACGCCGAACTCCTTGAATATGGATTCAGCCCTTTCCACAACCGGATAATCCGATTTGCTACCCATNNCCTTCTGACCCTGGCAGGCGCTCCGGCCCCTATCTGAAATAACTCACGCCTGCCTCAAATATCTTTTGATCGTTATTCCCTGGGACATTCCTGTACAGGTTCCTTCCGATCCTCTCGGAATGCGCCATCTTGCCGAAAACTCTCCCGTCGGCCGAGGTGATCCCCTCGACTGCAAGGACGGATTCGTTAGGATTGTACGCGGTCTCCATGCTCGGCTTCCCGTCAAGATCCACATACTGGGTCGCAATCTGCCCGCTTTCGAGAAGCTGCCTGATGACGTCGTCCGTCGCGATAAACCGGCCCTCTCCATGGGAGACGGGAACAGTGTGGATTTCCCCGACTTCCGTGTTTGCAAGCCACGGCGATTTCACCGAAGCGATTCGTGTCCGCACCAGACAGGAGGCATGCCTGCCGATGCGGTTATAGGTCAAGGTCGGATTTTCCCCGCAGGGCTTGGTGATCGTTCCATAGGGTACAAGCCCCAGCTTGATGAGGGCCTGAAATCCGTTGCAGACCCCCAGCATAAGTCCGTCTCTGTTGCCCAGCAGGTCTTCCACCGCTTCCCTGACTGCCGGATTCCGGAATACGGCGGTAATGAACTTCGCCGAACCGTCCGGTTCGTCTCCGCCGCTGAAGCCGCCCGGGATCATGATGATCTGGCTATTCTTGATCTTGGAAGCCATTTCATCGATGGATTCGATAAGCCCCGCCTGGGTCAGGTTTCTCAGGATTTGGATGTCCGCTTCCGCTCCTGCCCTTTCAAATGCGCGCTTTGAGTCCATCTCGCAGTTGGTGCCCGGAAAGGCGGGGATGAATACCCTCGGCCTTGAGATCTTTACTGCCGGTGCATGGATGGATCTTTCCGTATATGTAATTGCTTTCGGCGGTTCTTCCGTTTTCTTCAGCGATTCCACCGCGGTACCCGCCCCTGCCTTTCGCCTGGTCGGGAACACGCCTTCCAGCGGTTCGGTCCATTTTTTTGTGATTTCGTCCAGAGGGATTTCGATTCCTTCCGACCGGATGGTCAGTTTCTGATGGTCCGTGGTTTTGCCGATCTGCTTATATTGGCATCCGGCCAGCAGTTCCTCAATATTTTCCCCTTCCGGGATTTCAAGGATCAGCGCGCCGTAATCAGAGCTCCTCAGCTCTTTTTCCGAAATATTGACGAGATCGGCTCCGATTTTATTTCCCACAGCCATCCTGACCAGAGAAATAAAGGCGCCCCCGTTTCCCACGGTGTTTGCCGACAGGATCTTTCCTGCCAGCACAAGCTCCCGCACCCGTTTCATATTAGCCTTATATTGTTTAAAGTCGATGATCTGGTTTTCATCCCGGCTCGCGGTCAGATATGCCAAAGCGCTGTTTTCCCGCTTCAATTCGGCGGAAATCACATGGTTCGCGTCTGCAAGGGCGACGGCGAAGGAGACGAGAGTAGGCGGCACGTTCCGGTCCATGAATGAACCCGACATGCTGTCCTTGCCCCCGATAGCCGGTATTCCAAGCTCCGCCTGGGCTTTGAGCGCGCCCAGCAGGGCGGTAAAGGGTTTGGCCCATTTTTCCGGGTCCGCTCCCAACCGTTCAAAGTACTCCTGAAAGGTCAGCCTCACGCCGGTGTAGTCGCCGCCCATGGCCGCGATTTTCGTAACCGAGTCTACCACCGCGTAAAGGGCCCCGTGGAACGGGCTGACAGTGGAAAGCTTCGGATCGAAACCGTAGGCCATCAGAGTTGCAGTATCCGTATAACCATCGGTAACCGGCAGCTTTGCCGCCATTCCGGCGGCGGGAGTGAGCTGATATTTTCCTCCTAAAGGCATAAGGACGGTGCCCGCTCCGATGGTGCTGTCGAACATCTCGATGAGCCCCTTCTGGCTGCAGCTGTTCAAATCACCCAGAGAGTCTTTCAAGCCGCTCTTCAAATCCCTCGAAGCGGCTCCGACTTCTATATTTTCAAAAATATCGTTATTCGGAATGGCGATATCGATCTCCTGCTTCACCCCGTTTGAGTTGAGGAAATCCCTGCTCAGATCCAGGATGCAGCCGCCTCTCCAGTACATGCGGAACCGGTTCGTATCCGTAACCCTGGCGACTATGGTGGCCTCCAGGTTTTCCTCCTCCGCATATTTTATAAACTGTTTGGCGTCCTCTTCTGAAATCACCGCCGCCATTCTCTCCTGAGATTCGGAGATGGCCAGCTCCGTTCCATCCAGCCCCTCATATTTTTTAGGCACAAGGTCCAGATTGACGTCGATCCCGTCCGCCAACTCTCCGATAGCCACGGAGACTCCTCCTGCGCCGAAATCATTGCAGCGCTTGATCAGCTTTGCCGCTTCTTCCCTGCGGAACAGCCTCTGAATGTTTCGTTCCACCGGCGGATTTCCCTTCTGGACTTCCGCGCCGCAGGTCAGAATGGACTCCAGGGTATGTCCCTTGGAGGAGCCTGTAGCGCCGCCGCATCCGTCCCTTCCGGTCCTGCCGCCGATGAGGATGATAAGATCTCCCTTCACCGGCCTTTCCCTGCGAACCCGGGACGCGGGGGCCGCGCCGATGACCGCGCCGATTTCCATTCTCTTTGCCACATAACCTTCGTCATATATTTCAGCCACCTGTCCGGTGGACAGTCCGATCTGATTTCCATAGGAGCTGTAGCCTTTGGCCGCGCCTCTTGTGATGATCCTCTGGGGCAGCTTCCCCGGCAGCGTCTCGTCCAGGCTCGTTCTGGGATCGCCGCTTCCGGTAACCCGCATCGCCTGATAGACATAAGCTCTGCCGGACAGCGGGTCTCTGATGGCTCCCCCGAGACAGGTCGCCGCTCCGCCGAAAGGTTCGATTTCCGTCGGATGGTTATGAGTCTCATTTTTAAACATCACAAGCCAGTCTTCCTCTTTGCCGTCCACCGTCGCTTTCACCTTGATGCTGCAGGCGTTGATCTCCTCCGACTCATCCAGGTCCTCAAGAAGTCCCTTTTTCTTCAGGTATTTAGCCCCTATGACCGCCATATCCATCAGGCTCATGTCCTTCTCGCGGACGCCATAGACCTCTTCCCTCATCTTCAGGTACTCCCGGAACGCCTTTCCGATCAGTTCCCCATAATCTCCCTCTCCAAAGGAGACGGAGTTGATTTTTGTTAAAAATGTCGTATGTCTGCAATGGTCCGACCAATAGGTGTCGATCACCTTTAATTCCGTCATAGTCGGGTCCCGCTTCTCGTTCCGGGCAAAATATTCCCTGACAAATTTCAGATCGCCGCTGCTCATGGCAAACCCCATTCCGCGCCCGTATTCCTCGATTTCCGCGTCGGACATCCGGGTAAACCCTTCCACCGTCTTTACGTCCTCCGGGGCCGCGGTACGGAGCTCCAGTCTGTCCGGTTTTTCCAGGGCCGCTTCATGGGAATCCACAGGATTGACGCAATAGCTTTTAATGGCGGCGAGCTCTTCCCCGGAAAGGCTTCCGGTCAAAACCACCAGCCGCGCAAACCGGACATCCGCCTCAGAATCAACATTCATCAGCTTGATGCACTGGGCGGCCGAATCCGCTCTCTGATCATACTGTCCCGGCAGATATTCGACGGCAAAAAAATGAGAGCCCTCATCGATAGGAAACGCTTCATCATAAGCCCTATCGATTGCAGGCTCTGCAAACACCGTATACTTCGCGGCTTCATATGTAGCGCCGTCGATCCCCTCGACATCATACCGGTTGATCACGCGCAGACCGGTTAAACCCTGAAGATGCAGATTTTCCTTCAGATCTTCAAAAAGCCCCTGGGCCTCGATATCAAACCCTTTTTGTTTTTCTACATAGATGCGGCGTACCATGCTGTTCCCCCATTTCATCCGGCATTTTGATTCCTGGTTTCATTTTTAATCCGAATAATTGCCGTAATTATTTTATTTAATGTTCGTGTTTTCAAATGATTTTCTAATTATATATTTATACTATCAGCTATTTTTTTCTCTTTCAACATAAAACACGAATGTTTTATAATTATTTATCGTTTTGCATACCGAAAACTCTCTTTTCCCGAACATAGAGATAAAGCGGCCGGATGAATATACGGATTTAAAGAAAAAAGTGGCTGCGCACCAATTAGTGCGCAGCCACCTTGCCAGGCTTTTGATTATTGTTTATTAGTATCAGCGGTTATTTCAGGCCCTTTGCAAAGCTCAGGGGCACAAAGGCAGAACCGTTGAAGAGGCTCGGCGCCAGAGACATGGAGGCCTTGGCTTCCGCGGAAACGCCTGTTTTGACGGTATAATCCGCGCTGCCTACCGTGACGGTATATACGGTGTCACCCTTGGTCAGTGTGATGGGCTGATCTTTTCCGGCCCACTTCACCGTATAGCCCGCGTTGTCCGCCGCGTAACGCAGGGGAACGGATGCCTCAAAGGGAATAATCTCTTTGCTCGGACTGTGGCCGGTGACGTCCATGATATACGTGAGCTGGTCGTTGAACATCTGGTCGGACTGGTTCATCGCCTGCACTGCCATGTCGTCCGCCAGCTTGGTGGAATACGCCGCCGCGGCTTTGGGATCCTTTTTGTACAAATCGGCGATCTTCTTCCACTCCGTGTTGATCATCCGGTTGTACATGGCGTTTTCATAATAGCTCCAACAGTCTCTCGCTCCCTTTCCATAATAGGTCCGGTTCTGTTCGGAGAGGCCGTCGATTCTCTTAAACTTCCAGTAAGCTCCGCTTGGGTCATAGACAGAGCCGTCGACCTTGTAGGCCTTGTTGGTATCTGTGATGTTGTTCAGGGCCGGCAGGAACACGGAGTGCTCCGCGTTGCCCAGGCACAGCCATTGAATCGTGGAGATGGCCGCCGGGTAATCATCTCTGATCTGTGCGATATGGATGTCGGATGAGCGCTCTACACCGATGACGCGAAATGCGTCGTTGCCGGGGAGAGTAACGTCCAGAGGAGTGCCTTCATAGCGGAACCGTTCCACATTCATAACATCCAGAGCGGATACCTTTTTATCGGGCGTATAGAATAGATCATAATATTTTTTGCCGTCATAGGTTCCTGCGGTGGATGGCGCCAGCAGATAGTGGCCGCCCCAGGTCCTCATGTTGGGATTGTCGTCCAGAGGCTCGCCGTAGGTGGCCGCCAGGCTGACCTTTCCGTCGACCTTAGTCGTCCAGCCGTTTTTATCGGCCAATGAGAACAGGTCTTTGGAGCACATGACATTTTCCGTATCCGCAGGGTCCACATAGCCGATCATGTACTGGTTTCCAAATACGGCAACTTTATCAGAGGGCATCTTCTGGGCACACCACTGGTGGCCGCTGTAAATTTCAACGATCCACGCTTCCTTCTGATCGCCGATAAAGATGATATTACCCTCGGCGGAGCCATACTTTTCAACGATGGAGGCCAGAAGCTCAACGCCTTCCCTCGCCGTCTTGACAGAACAGTCCACCGCAGCAGGAAGGACCGCCTCGCGAAGCCCCGCGTCCACAAAAGGATCGACCTTCAGCACTTCTTCCTTGGGATAAGCGGAAACGGTGCCGATGACAGTCACGCCGTATTCGTTTACACAGGATGCAGGATAAGGACCGTCGTCGCCCTCAGCGTAATCCTGAAGGGTAGTATACTGGAAAGTAGTAGCCGGAAGGGGCAGAGAGAA
>DLFX01000349.1:11023-12430 GCA_002482405.1 Firmicutes bacterium UBA7709
GTTGGTTTTCAATGCGGGGTACCGCGAAGAACAGCTTGTTGTAGGCGCCGTTGGCCTGATCTTCGCTCCTTGCGATAAGGATGCTGCCGTCTGCGCTTACATCCTTTCCGACATAGACGCCGGTACATGCAAAGACGCTTGCAGTAGATAGAATCAGTGCGATAACGAGTGTCATTCCGATGATTCGAAATCTTTTCATACCTTTTTCCTCCTTAGATATATGTAAATTTTTCGTCTATCAAAACTTATTCACCCCTCTGGATTTAATTACTTAAACTTACGCCTTTTTCCTTTTCACCCATTGATTATATCACAAAGTACAAAACACAAAAAGCCGAAGTCTTCCTTCGGCTTTTTGGTTAATTTCTATATTATATGCTATTTTGTGTCATGATTTTTCCTAGTTTCCCAATCCGTATCCGTTTGCCGTCAGATAAGAATTGATTCCGTTGATCGTATCGATCACTCTGCTGGCATACCGTGTAGAATAGGAACCCCGATTTACTGCGACCGAGCCCTGGTTATACGCAGAAAATCCTTTCGTCATATCCCCGCCATAGGCGGCAATCCTTTCGCTGAGGTACATAGCCCCGAAATTGATGCTGGTCTCCGCGTCCAGAAGCTGTTCTCTTCCCAGTCCGTAGCGCGCTCCCGTGGATGGCATCACCTGCATCATCCCCAAGGCGCCGCTGTTCTTTTCTCCGCATCTGGCGTTGAACGTGCTTTCCTTTTGCGCCACAGCCATGAGGACCCTTTCGTCAATTTTATACGTGTCCGCGGCAGTTTTGAACATGAAGATCAGTTCCTGCGCCTTGGTCGGCGTATAATTTCCGTTGAGTTTCATAACGTAGTTCACCAGACCCTGATTGTATTTCGACTCTGCTTCATCCCAATAGGATTTTGCAGAAACCCCTTCTTTTGTGCTTACATAAATCCCAGTGTAAGGGTCATAATATACGTCCCAGCCAAATCCGTTTTCACCGGTCAATGCCTTTATCGGAAGATATACTATATTTCCCTGGGTCAGAACAGGCAGCCCGCCTAAATCAATTTTCCTGACCGACAGTTTGGGTATCTCGATCACATCGTCGTATACTGCGCCTTCTGTTGTTTCGCTGATGTCAGCGTCCTCATCAGCGGATTCGTCGTCTTTCACGGCTCCAGTCAGGCTCTGCGGCTCCAATTCATAAGCAAGAACCTGAACATCATCAAATGATTGTGCTAAGACGTCCTCTCTTTCATTTTTTGTCCAGCCGTCGGTGATATTTGTCAGTGACGGCTCCGTTTGCAATAGTTTTAGTGTGCGGCTTTCAAAATCCATCTCGGCTTTTAGTCCAAAGATTTCTCCCATCTCAGTTGTCAATGGGAAGTAAGTCGTGTCTTTGTAAAGAAAAAATGGAAACTGTA
>DLFX01000349.1:12451-12821 GCA_002482405.1 Firmicutes bacterium UBA7709
GTACGTTTTCGTCAGCATATATAGAAATTGATGAGAAAAGTAAGATTGTCAACGAAAGCCACACAGATATAAGCTTCTTTGCCATATCTATTTTCCCTCTCTTTCCTTTGTCTTTGTGAAAAGACTTTTTTATTATACCATAAATATGCAAAAAGTATACTGTTTTTTGATTTTTGGGTTTATTTTCAACATAAAACGTTTAAATTTCAACATTTTTAGGAAAATGCCAAACAGCAAACCAGTACCCTTTTCCAGAATTGTCGCAAAATTCTTTCCACAAATTAGTAATAAACGGAAAAATTCAATCCAGCTAAAGCTGGTGAATTTCCGTATGGCGCCTGCCTCCGTTTGCTCTGCAAACGGGGCTAGG
>DLFX01000002.1:0-1663 GCA_002482405.1 Firmicutes bacterium UBA7709
AGGTAACGGAAGTCGGCTTCGGCGTGCTGACTGTCGGGAGGACGCAATTGAACCTTTCTGTGGACGACGGCGCTGCCGTTCTGCGGTATGCTTTGGAACGAGGCATCAATTTTCTGGATACGGCGGAGTATTACAGAACCTACCCTTACATCAGGAAAGCGCTGCGTGGCACAAATTTCGAGCCTGTGATCGCATCCAAAAGCCTGGGGTATTCCTATGCCGAGATGAAGAACGCCATCGAGGAAGCGCGGACCGAATTGAACCGGGATGTGATCGATATCTTTCTGCTTCACGAAGTGAGAAACGACCCGGACTGGTCTAACCGGGCCGGCGCCTGGGAATGCCTGCAGGACGCAAAGGCGAAAGGCTTGATCAAAGCTGCCGGTATCTCGACCCATCACGTGGACGCGGCTGAAAAGGCGTCTGAAATCGATGAAATCGACGTTCTCTTTCCATTGATAAATTTTCAGAGCCTGGGTATCAGAAAAGGAACCGGGCCCGGCACAAAGGAAGAAATGGCTGAGGAGATCAGAAAGACCGCAGCGGCGGGAAAAGGAGTCTTTGCCATGAAGGTCTTTGGCGGAGGCAATCTGACGGGACATTATCTCGAGGCAATCCGCTATGTCCGTGAGATGGAAGGTATTTCATCCATGATGATAGGGTTTGGATTCCGGCACGAAATTGACCGGATACTGGAAGCTATGGACGGGACCATCGATCCGGACTATGTTCCCGACCTGTCGGCAAAGAGGATCCACATCGATCAGGGCGATTGTGAAGGCTGCGGAGCCTGCATCGAACGGTGCCCGAATCATGCGATTTTCAGAAACAGAGAAGGGCTTGCCGAAGTAGACCACGGTATCTGCCTTACTTGCGGATACTGCGCCCCCATGTGCCCCGTGAGGGCCATTATCATGTACTAAAATAAGCGGCTGCCAGGGGTATTCTCTTGGAAACCGCTCACTCTTCAAATTTCCGGATTCTACTAAGAGGAAAATTTTCGAGCTCGGACGGTTTCTATGAGAATACCCACGGCGCGCCGCTTATAAATCATAATGGCTCTAGTTGTGCACTAGACCTCGCATTCTTCTTCGTCGTGGCCGAATTCCTTATCCGGATCGTAGCCCTTCAAACCTTCCAGCTCCAGGCCGTGATCCTGCGCATAGTGCCAGATGGCATTTTTTACAGCCTCTTCCGCCAATACGGAGCAATGTATTTTCTGTGGGGGAAGTCCGCCCAATTCATCGATAAATGTCTTGTTTGTGTAGGCGAGAGCCTCTTCCAGAGTCTTTCCTATGATCATGTCGGTTGCCACGCTGGAAGAAGCGATAGCGGAACCGCAGCCAAAGGTTTTGAACTTGGCGTCTGTGATCACATTGTCTTCCACCTTGATGGATATTTCCATCATATCTCCGCAGACCGGGCTTCCGTGAGTTCCGGTGGCGTCGGGGTTTTCCATTTCCCCCGCATTATGCGGATGCATGAAATAATCCATTACTTTATCATTGTACAATCCCATATCTATTACCATTAACCTTTCTTCGCCTTGTAGATCGGCGAAATCGCTCTCAGCTTTTCCACGATTTCTATGAGCTCTTCCACGACGTAATCGATATCTTCCTTGGTGGTAAAATCGCCGATGCTGAATCTTATCGAGCTGTGG
>DLFX01000002.1:1686-5756 GCA_002482405.1 Firmicutes bacterium UBA7709
AACACGCAGATCCTGTGGACGCAGCGATTCCCTTTGCATCCAATAACAGGAGGAGAGATTCTCCCTCAATATAATTGAAGATAAAGTTGATATTGCCCGGAAGCCGGTGCTCCATACTTCCGTTGATGTCCACTTCGGGAATTCTTGATGTGACCTGTTGGGCAAAATAATCTCTGAGGGACGCGATCCGCTTGNNTATTTGCCCCCGCCAATTCGGCGGCTTTGCCGAATCCGACGATGCCGGCCATGTTTTCGGTACCGGCTCTTCGCTTGTTTTCCTGGGCGCCCCCGCTGATAAAGCTTGGGACCACAACGCCTTTTCTGATATATAAAGCCCCTGTTCCCTTCGGTCCGTAGATCTTATGGGCAGACATGGACATCATATCGATTCCCAGCTCCTTCACGTTGATGGGGACGTTTGTCAGGGCCTGAACCGCGTCGGTATGGANNCATATCCCATGTTTTTTCGCGATTTCCCCGATTTCCTTGATGGGCTGGATCGTCCCGATTTCGTTGTTGGCAAACATGATGCTGATGAGTATGGTTTTATCGGTGATGGCGTGCTCCAGTTCTTCCAATGAGATCCGGCCTTCCTTGTCGATGCCGAGATAGGTGACCTCAAAGCCTTCCTTTTCAAGGAATTCACAAGTATGAAGCATCGCGTGATGCTCTACGCTTGAAGTGATGATGTGGTTCCCTTTTGCTTTTTTCGCTCTAGCCGTGCCGATTACGGCCCAGTTATCGGCTTCAGTTCCACCGGATGTAAAATATATCTCACGGTCTTCGGCGCCAATTAGATTGGCAACTCTTGCCCTTGCCTGATTGAGATCAGATTTTGCACTTAATCCTATGGCATATAAGCTGGATGGATTGCCGAACTTTTCGGTGAAATATGGCAGCATTTCATCCAATACTTCTTTTTTTACCGGAGTGGTTGCTGAATAGTCTAAATAAACCTGACGCATGATAATGCTCTCCTTTCAGCTTTTGTACTTCATTTACCATTCTATTATACCAAGTATTTCTGAAAGATAAACAGTTATTTTTGCGTTTTGGTCTAAAATTTCATACTAAATCCGTGGGAAATATATATTATGACATTTCACTCCGGCAGAGAGTGTGTCCCGTCTTTTAAAGCGCGGTTTACTCCTTTATTTTGGATCGAATCCTGCCAGTTTATATCCGTTGTTGGTCGATTTCAAAATGACGGAATACTCGTGGTCGCTGAAATAATCCGACTCCGGCCCGCTCATATGCCAGCGGATCGTCACGGAAAGCGCCACATAGGGAAACTGTTTGCTTTCCTGTTTGATTTCGCTGAATTCCATCGATCTCACCCTGTCCATCTCCGTGGCCTCCGAATCCCGCAGACTGCTGATATCCTCAGATAATAAGGGATAGGTTTCGACCTTGTCAAGGTAATCCTCCGCAAGCTCTCTTTCAACTTTGCCGTAATAGGCGTTTTGCAGCACGTTCGTGCGCTCCTTCAACAGGCTCTGGGCAAGCTGCTCATAGGATTGCTCGCTGAACNNTGCTGACTGAAACCGGAAAAAATTCCTGCAATAATAACGATTATTGCAGGAAGGATAAGAAGTTTGTAGTAACGCTTCAAGTTTGTCCACCTCGCTCTCGTCCACAAGGGCTTGTCTGTTTGACACAGCCTCTATAGCACTCTAGAGTATACATAAAAAACAGCGTGAAAATTGTTTAATCACGCTGTTTTTGTATTGATTTTTTAATTTTTTTGTTTGCCTTTTTCGACACAGCCATCGTCGTCGACGAACCGGATCGATTCCAAATGTCCTTTAAAATGTTCCCGGAACTTCGCGAGGTATTCCTGCCTGAGCTGGGTCTGTTCCTCTTTTTCCTCGGGAGTAAGGCATTCGCATTTTGATTTCCTTGCAAGTTCGTTGATTCGATCAATTTTTTCTCTCGTTAACATAAAAATTCCTATCAGCTTACCTTTCGTTCCAGCCTCAGCTTGTCGGCAATGATAGCGATAAACTCACTGTTCGTAGGTTTGCCCTTATCATTATGTACCGTATAACCGAATAAGCTGTTTAACGTTTCAATTTTGCCGCGGTTCCAGGCTACTTCTATAGCGTGGCGGATAGCCCTTTCCACTCTGCTTGGAGTCGTGTTGTTTTTCTTCGCGATGGCCGGGTAAAGCTCCTTGGTCACCGCGCTGAGAAGATCCATATCCTCAACCACCATCGTAATGGCATGCCTTAGATATTGATAACCCTTGATGTGGGCCGGCACCCCTACTTCGTGGATGATGTTGGTGATATCGATCTCCAGATCATTTTTCTTGGTTTCATCCGTATTGATGATGGACCTCGACGCCGCCCCCTTGCTCGGCTGGCTGGCCACCTGGTCATGCCCGGAAAGCTGATAGATCCTCTTGGCGAGAATGTTCAGATCAAAGGGCTTTACGACATAATATTCCGCCCCGAGATTGATTGCTTTCTGAGTGATCGATTCCTGGCCGACCGCCGAAAGCATGATGATCTTTGGCGTGTGATCCAATTCCATACTGTTTATTTTCTCTAAAACTGCAAGCCCGTCAAGATACGGCATAATCATGTCCAATATTAACACATCAGGTTTCTCTTTAAATACCGCCTCAACCGTCTGCATTCCATCGTGGACGGTAAAGGCAATCTCGATATTCTGCTGAGTTTCGAAGAAATCTGTAAGAATTTCACAAAAGTCCTTATTATCATCTGCAATTCCGACTCTAATTTTGTTAGTCATTGACATATCCCCCTTTAGCGTTACGCAAGTTTTTTCCATATTCTTTACAGTCGTACATAATTCCCTATGAATTATATAGTAAAGAAATTCCTTTTCTTTTTCAATAGTCTGGATTTAGAAAGTTACGCTAATTACTAATGGTATCCGACTTTATTCGACATCTGCGTTCTGGAGCATCCATTCGATAAAAATGCCGTATCCTTTTTCCGGATCGTTTACAAAGACGTGGGTTACGGCGCCGATGATCTTATTATTCTGGATGATTGGGCTTCCGCTCATGCCCTGTATGATGCCGCCGCTTTTCGCCAGCAGACGGTCGTCAGTCACTCTGATCACCATACTTTTCGTATCCGGTGCTGTCTGATGATTGATTTTTTCTATCTCAATGCTGTACTTTTCTACCTTGTCGCCGTCCAGAGTCGTCAGGATATATGCAGGTCCCTTTTTAATCTCATTCTGATATCCGATGGGAAGAGGCTGCTGATAAATCGGGTTGGTGATCGGGCCATAGGTCTTTCCGAAGATCCCGTATTCCGTATTCACCGCCAGCTTTCCAAGAGGCCTGTCCGCCTCATAGAAAATCCCTCTGATCTCTCCCGGACTTCCGGCTTTGCCTTGTTTTACCGATTCAACCCTGGAATTCAGCAGTTCACCGTCCGCTACGGAAAGGACGGTTCCGGTTTTGGGATCTGTGATAGCATGACCCAAAGCTCCGAAAGTGTTGTTGGAAGGATCGTAAAACGTCAGCGTGCCGATGCCGGCCGTCTTTTCCTTGACCCATACGCCGATCTTATAAAGATTATCGTCAACAGAAACCACAGGGGTCAGCTTGATATTTATAATATCATCTTTCCTCTTGACTTTCAACTTGACATCTTTTTTAATTTTATTGACGACTTCCTTGACTTCTTGCGCATTATCTATCTTTGTGCCGTTGATTTCGAGAATATTGTCGCCGATTTGAAGACCGGCGTCCAACCCCGGATTTATAAATTCTCCGTCAGGGGTTTCAATTTCTTCCAGGCCTACGACCAGGACTCCCTTTACGTTCATCCTGACCCCTACCGAATGGCCTCCGGGTACCAGGACCCTTTCCGGGAGCACGTTGATGGTGACTTCCCTGAGCGGCAGCTTTAAAACCTTTGTCTCATTGGCGAAAATCTTGATATCGCTTGGAATATAGGCCATAAAGCTGCCAAATGCGAGAAATAATGCAACAGTAAAAGTAAGGATTAAATAAAATCCCTTTTTCAAGACTCCTTTATACATTCTCAACCTCCGTCTCTAGCTTTCAAAATCCTGCAAAAGTTCGT